>PUOI01000496.1 GCA_003552765.1 Candidatus Hydrogenedentota bacterium
GGGAGGACCTCACCAACTTCCCCTACCAACCCAGCCATATCGTCGACTCCGTTGCTGAAATCGAACCGAAGTGATTCAGGAGGGACCCGTATCGGGGGAGGGGCGCCGGCGGCTCCCAAGGAAGAGGATGGCCATGCCGTGGAGACAGGATTCCTCCGCGCGGCGCAATGGCAACCGCCGATCTGGCGGGGCGCATGCGGAGTAGAGCCCCAAAAAAAGGAAAAGGACTTACGGGCGGGCGCGCCGTAAGTCCTTATGTCTCAGTGATTTAGATGGCGGGGACGACCGGACTCGAACCGGCGACCTCTGCCGTGACAGGGCAGCGTTCTAACCAAACTGAACTACGCCCCCGCTGCTATCTGGCCGGAATATACCATCTTGGGGCGCCCCAAGTCAACCCCGAATCAAGCCGGGATTTCGGAAGGAAGAATCTACATTGTTTTTCGGCCGTTTTTTGCGAGTGGAGTTCACGTTCTCCCGCCTGTCTGGCAAAGATGTTACAATCTTATTTCTGGTCCCATGCCTTGTCAGGGGAGCGTCCGTTTGGCATACCGTCCTATGACCGGTAAGATAAGGAGGAGGCGCGTTGCGCGCGGACGTTCGAGTTTGTGGGGCGTTTTTGGGTTCATTCAACGAGTAGAGTTCGCTATGTTGCCGGGAATGTTGTTGAGCCGTACACAGCTCCTTTCGTTTTGCCGCCGGGGGGTGATGTTGGCTGTGGCGCTGGCCGTTGGGCCGGGGTGTCAAGTGGCCCCGGCGCCTGGTCCGGCGCGGCCACCCGAGATCGAACGGCCTTCGCCAAGGGTGGAAGCCCCTCCGGATGACAGGCCGGAGCGGCTTGCGGAGACCGATGTTCGCGTCCTTGTGGTGGAGGACGCGCCGCATGTGGCGATTCACTCCCGCCGGCCGATGAGCTTGCGGCATTCCACGGGGGTCCGGCGGCTTCCGGCGGGCACGTGGACCTTCCGGGTGCTTGAGGCGGCGGCGCCCTCTCGCCGGCATCACGTGTTTGTGGAACGGTTCCGCGCCAGGCATCGGGATGAGGCCTACGCGGAAGCCCGGGCGTGGCGCGAACGCGGGTATCCGGCCGAGGTCTTCCCGATGGGTAGCCATTATGAGACCGAAACCGGGGACTTACTTGACAACCGGCAGTTCTGGGTGGCCGTGGGACGGTTCGGCTCCGAGAGCGAGGCCGTTGCGCTTCAGCGGCGGCTGGAGCAGCAAGAAGACAAGTGGTCGTGGACGCGGGCCGAACCGGTCGGGCAGGGCCAGCTCCGGGTCGAGGTTATTGGGCCGGGCCAGGCGCACGCGGGCCGCTTCGAGGGTCCCATGGAGCTTAGCTCGGAGGTCCCCATGGAGTTCGCCCGGATGGAGGGGACGCTTATCGACCCGCGTTTTGAAACCGCCCGGTTCACGGGCGCGTTGGAGCTGGACCCTAGCTCGCGCGGGGCGTTGGCCGTGTTCGAACGCGTGGGGTTGGAGGCGTATCTCGCCGGGGTCCTGCCGGCGGAGATGCCGCCGCTTTGGCCAGAGGAGGCGCTGAAGGCGCAGGCCGTGGCGGCGCGCACGGAAGCTTTGGTCAACCGGATCGATAAGCATTATTTCGAGGGATACGATTTCTGTACGCGAGAACATTGCCGCATGTACGGCGGTCACGCCGCTTGGCATGCCCGGACGTCGGCGGCCTTGCGGGAAACAGCGGGTGAGGTGCTGGCGTACGGCGACACGCTTGTCCCCGCTGTCTATAGCGCGAATTGCGGAGGCTGGACGGAGGACAACGACGCCGTGTGGGATGCCGAGCCGCACCCGGCCTTACGCGGCCGGCCGGACACGCCCTCGGGCAGCCGGGAAGCCGATTCGCCCGCGATGATGGGGGTGCGCGCTTGGCGAGACCACGGCCCCGATACGTTTTGCAGCGCCGATGAGGCCAACTACCGCTGGACCGAGCATTTCACCCGGGAGCAGCTGACGGAATTGTTGAACAGGACGCGCGACATCGGAACCATCGCAGAGATTGAACTCGGCGATCGCGGCGTTAGCGGGCGCCATACCGTCATGCGCGTTAGGGGCAGCCGCGGGAGCGCCACGTTTGAGCGAGAGAGCGCAATACGCCTGGCCTTGGGACGGCTGCCGAGCGCGTTGTTCGACTTTGAAACCGGGCAGGAGGGCGGCCAAACGGTGTTTACCTTTGTAGGGGCGGGCAGGGGCCACGGCGTGGGGCTGTGTCAGCACGGGGCGCGGGGCCGGGCTCAAGCGGGCGCTTCCTACGAGGACATCCTGGATCACTATTTCATGAACGCACGGCTGGAGAGGCTACGTTAGTATGGACACCGGCGCATTGCGCGGCAAGAAGGAACGTTATGTTATCGGGTTGACCTCCGACGCGGCCTGCCAAGGCGTGGAGATGGCCTTGGCCCGTATCAAAGGCAGCGGAGCCGATCTCCATCTCAAACTTATCGCGCACGACTTCCTCCCGTATGAGCCCGGCATCCGGACGCGGCTCACAGGCGTTCGCATAAACGCGCGGGACCTCGCCATTCTCAATTTCGACTTGGCCGAGGTGTTCGCCACGGCCGCCCGGCGGATGATGCGGCAAGCCGAGGAAGCAAAGGTGGAGCCCGATCTCATCGGGTCGATGGGGCATACGGCGGCGCACGCCCCCATTCGGACCGACAGCCACCCCGGAGAGCTTACCCTGGGCGAGAGCGCCGTTCTAGCGAGGAGGACCGGTTTGCCCGTGGTGTCGGACTTTCCGCCGCGCGACATGGCCGTGGGCGGACAGGGCGCCCCGTTGGAAGCCTACGCTGATTGGGTCCTTTTTCGGCGGATCGACCGGAGCGTGCTGAGTCTGCATATCGGCGGATTGAGCCGGATGACCGTGGTGACGCCGTCCACGGACAACGTGATGGCGTTTCACGTGGGACCGGGCGCCGCCGCGATGGATGGGGCCGTTCAACTGCTCACGGGCGGAGGCCACCAGGGCGATCCCGAAGGCGCCATGGCGTCGCGGGGCGTGGTCATCGACGAATTTCTTGACTTGCTCTTGGAACACCCGTTTCTCAACCGCGTGCCGCCCAAGAGCACTAGCCGGGAGGAGTTTGGTCCTGACAACTACTTGCGTGAAGCCATATCGGCGCGGAAGGGCTTGAACCATCACATGGACGACTTCAGCGCCACCGTGACCACGGCCGTGGCGTTCAGCATTATTCGCGCTTACACACGCTTCGTCAAGCCGCATCACACCATCGCGCGGCTCATCCTCAGTGGGCCAGGAACCGCCAACGCGGCGCTTGTGGCGCACCTCCGCAATGGCTTGGGCGAACTCGTCTTCCGTAAGAGCGACGACTACGGACTGCCGGGCAAGTCGCTTGCCCCCGTCGCCGCGGCCATCTTGGCCAACGAGTACATCTGCGGCGTTTCCGCCAACCTCCCCCATGCCACCGGCGCCCGCCACGCCGTGCGGTTGGGCACGCTCACGCGGCCGTGAGTCAGTCCGTTGGCGATTTTCCCACCTGCTGCGGCACAATATATCTGACCGCGATAACGCCATTTGACCGCCACTGAAATCGCCCCCGGCGCTGGGCAGCGCGGCAACCAGACACGCTGGAGGCGGCTGCTATTGGAAAGGGAGGGAATGCATTTCGGAATGATTTCCGGTGTCAGTATGTTACCATCTAATGAGAAGCACCCGCACGCCTTGGAGTTCGAAAAGAGGATGTAGTGATGCGGGTGGCTGGTTCAGGGTTGTAGCACGCATTGTATTTTGCGCCGTATTCGCGGTGGTCTTGAGAGAGAAGTGCGGTGCAGCCGGTACGGGACGCATAAGGCATAAAGCGGCGACTGCAAGTAGGAACGTAAAGGAGTTGGATAGTTATGAAGGTGGTGTTTGTTCTTCCACCGTTTGATATGTCTCGCTCGCTTGGCTCAAAGAAGCGGATGCAGCGAGGCTTTCTTCCTTCGCTAGGAATTGGGTATGTAGCGGCTTCCGTGGAACGCCATGGGCATTCGACGGAGCTTATTGACGCTCAAGTGCAGAACCTTGACGTTCAAGAGACGGTAGAGCAAGTGGTGGAGTCGGATCCAGATGTCGCAGCGATCTCGGCCAAGAGCGTATACGCCCACTCGGCGTATGCCGTTGCGGCACAACTGAAGGAGCGAAACCCAAGCCTTCTTGTTGTCATGGGCGGCCCTCATACCACCTCCTTCTATAATGATGTGTTGGATGAATGTCCCGCTGTCGATATTGTAATACCTGGGGAAGGGGAAATCGTCTTTGCCGAGTTGGTGGAACGTCTTAGCCGAAAAGACTCCTATAATGATGTTAAAGGTATTCTTTTCCGGGATAGAGATGGCAATGTAGTAATGACAGAGCGCGCACCTGTAGTAAAGGACCTGGATACTCTCCCGCACGTTGCGCGGCATCTCTTTGATCCCTATCCCTACAAACCTTTGGCGAATCAGGTGCGATATGAGCCGGCTACGACCGCGATAACCTCACGCGGCTGCTCTTGGGGTAAGTGTACATTCTGCTTCCAAGGAGGAGCGTTTTCGCCTGCATATCGGAGACGATCTCCAGATAATGTTATTGAGGAGCTAACACATCTAGTACGCGATCGTGGATGCAGGGAGATAATCTTTTGGGATGATACCTTTGCAGTAAATCCACGTTGGATTGAACGATTCTGCGAGCTTCTTGAACGAGAGCGGCTGGATATTGCTTGGTCGTGTTACGCTCATATGCGAGCAGTTAAACCAGAGATGCTCAAACGAATGGCGCAGTGTGGTTGCTATAACATATATTATGGATTTGAGTCTGGTGTGCAGGAGGTGCTTGATGTAATCAAGAAAGGTACACATCTTCAACAAATCCGTGATGCTGTCAAGTGGACGAAGGACGCTGGAATCCAGATACGTGGTTCATTCATTCTTGGGTTTCCCACAGAAACGCCCGAGATGACGAAGGAGACGATTGATTTCGCGTGTTCACTTAACGCCGACTGGATGATGTTTTTCCCATTTCATCTTCAGCGGGGAACGACGATTGAAGATTTGGCGTTCTCCAATGGCCAGATTATGGAGGAACAGAGTAGTGTTCATTTCCCTTCCTACGTTTCCTCAGCCTACCAAGACAAAGAACAACTTGATCAGATGGTAAGGCTGGCGTATAGGAAGTATTATCTTCGTCCAAGCTTTTGGATGCTTGCATTGAAGAATATGATAAAGCACCCTGTGACCATCCCAAGGTATATGGAGGCGGTAAAGTTTTGGGTGGACTTGACTAAGAACTGAGCCTAGCAAGAAGGAGTTGTGCAGGCTACCTAAGACTAGGACTATATGGCTAATACGTAGTGCTTTCATGTCCTGTGCTGGGTTATTCTGCCTCTTTGAACTACATCTAGACTGCGGCGGATAGCGGACATCCATCGGGCGCAAGAGAAAGGATATGTCATTATGGCTCGCGTAGCCCTATGTCAAGACGTGATGGTCGAATATATGGGCTTCATGCTCATTTCGTCTTATCTTAAGCAAGAAGGCCACACTGTTGAACTCTTCTTTGACGATCAAACCCACGAAGAGCGGTTTATTCGGGAACTCGAAAGGTTTCAGCCGGACGTTGTCGGCTTCTCCATCCTAAGTCCTAGTGTGCGTTGGGCATTGCGGACCGCCACGCAGGTGAAGGACCGGATTGGAGCGGTCACCGTTTTCGGGAATGTGCATGCGATCATGTCTCCCAACTTCATCGAAAATGCTGGCGTCGATATCATATGCCAGGGAGAGGGAGAGTACTGCATGCGTGAACTGTGTGACGCCCTTGATGCGGGAAGGGACTATACCGGTATTGAGGGGTTTTGGGTCAAGAAGCCGGACGGCGAGATTAGCAAGAACCCGATGTGCGCCGAGTTGGTGGATATGGACGCCATGCCCAGTCCAGATCGCGTTATGTATGACAAGTATGGTTTTTTCCGTCACAGTCCGTATCTTCGAGTACTTGCGGGGCGGGGCTGCCCATTCCGGTGTACCTTTTGTTCTAATCCTGTTTTGATGGACCACTACGGCGGCGCGAAACAGTATGTTCGCAAGAAGACTCCGCAGAACGCCATCCGCGAAATTGAAGAGATGGTGGCGAACCATCCGCGCAAGGTGAAGTTCATTTTCTTCATAGACGAGGTCTTTTGGGTGAAGAACGATTGGTTACGAGAGTTCCTGACGCTCTACAAAGAACGCATTGGAATTCCGTTCAACGCAAACTTTCGCTTTGGGGGAATTCAAGAAGAAGACATCAAGTTACTTGCTGATTCAGGCGCCACTATTATGAACGTGGCCATCGAAACGGGCAGTGAAGAACAACGCAAGGGTATGATGAACAAGCCCTTCAGTGATGAACAGATTCTTCAGGTGACGGATTGGATGCATAAGCATGGGATCCGGTTTGGTTCCAGCGCCTTCTTCGGGATGCCGGGAGATACATTCGAGAATTTGGTGGAACGCCTTGAATTTTATCGCAAGGTTAATCCGCTCTATCTGTATACCACTTTCTTCCAGCCGTATCCGGGCCTATCTCTGACTCAGCATGAGGAGGTGCAGAAGCTCATGCCGGCCAACAGAGATTACGGCTTGACGGTGCATCACGAGATGTACCTTGACCTTCCGGATAAGGACCGGATGACGAATCTAAAGAAGGTGTATTTCCTGTGCATGAAGTTCCCCCGCTTGTCGCCGGTGTTGCTATGGTTGACGAAGTTCCGTATCCCACTGTTATTCGACGCTCTGTTCGTGAGCCACTTCACGTATTATGTGTTTCGGTTTGAACGGATATCCTTCTTCCAGTGGTTTGTGCATATGAAGGTGTTTGCGATCAATCCGATATTGCGTAAGAGGCGTCGCTCTGTGCAGGATCAGGGCCAGGCGAAGGAAGCCAAGGTCGCCAAGGCTGACGTAGGGGGGAGCGCAGGTGACTGATGACGCCGAAGTCAAGCGTTCTTTCTATACACGTGTACGTCACACCTACGATTCGAGTCTAAGTACAGAAAAGGTGGTCTGTAATCTGTGTGGAAC
>PUOI01000488.1 GCA_003552765.1 Candidatus Hydrogenedentota bacterium
CCCATGGCGAATGGGATACCGTCGGCATTCGCCGGATTTGCGCGTCTGTGAGGCAACATTCTGCCACAAATGGGACAAGCACGGCTAACGCCATCGTCAGTCGCGGCAAGAGGCGGGACGCATGTGCGTATTCGGCGCGAGAGCGTGAACCTAACCGTTCTCCGCCAGCACGCCATGAAATAGCGGGGGCCATTTTCGCGTTTAGTAAGGAGCGAGCCATTGAATGATGGCGAATTCCAAGCAGTTCAAACCCAAACTCAAGACAAGGGGGTACATCATGCAGAGAGTGTTGGCGCCGGTGTTGACGGCCGCGGTGGCGGTGTTGTTGACCCAGGCATGCGCGCAAAGCGAAACAGTAATCGAGGACAGCATCGGGACGGAGTACCACACGGTCCGGCTTGTGGAAGTCATCGGGAATCTTGAGCATCCCTGGGCCGTGGCGTTCCTGCCGGACGAGTCCATGCTAGTGACGGAGCGGCCGGGCCGGTTGCTGCACGTCCAGGACGGCGAACCCACCAACCTTTCCGGCGTCCCCGAGGTAGTGAGCATCGGTCAGGGCGGCATGCTGGATGTGGCGGTTCATCCCGACTACGAAGAGAATGGCTGGGTGTATCTCACCTACGCCGAGGGCAGTTCGGACGGCACGGCGACAACGTTGGCCCGGGGCCGCATCGACGGCGATACGTTCACGGATGTCGAAGTTCTTTTTCAGCAAGACCGCCATTCGAGTCCGGGGCGGCATTATGGTTCCAGACTCGTCTTCATGGACGACGGCACGCTGCTGATGAGTATTGGCGATAGGGGCGCCGACCCGCCAAGGGCGCAAGATCTCGGCGATCACGCAGGTAGTGTGTTGCGGCTCAACGACGATGGAAGTCCCGCCGAAGGCAACCCGTTCTTGGACGTGGATTACATCCATGACGAGATCTACAGCTATGGCCATCGCAATATTCAGGGGCTCGATATCGACCGTCAGACCGGTCTCATCTGGAAGACCAACCATGGCCCGCGCGGCGGCGACACGTTGAACGTGATAGAGCCCGGCAAGAACTACGGCTGGCCAATCGTCAGCCGGGGCCGCGATTACGGCACGGAGGAACAATGGGGCCGCGGCCGCGAGCGGGACGGCATGGAGCAGCCCGTGTGGGAGTTCCTGCCCACGTTGGCGCCATCCGGGTTGGCGGTGGTTCGCGGAGACCAATTCCCCGACTGGGAAGGCAACCTGCTTGCGGGCGGTTTGGCGTCGCAACAAATCCAACGCATCGTTGTCGAGGGGCGCACCGTGGTGCACATCGAGGCCTTGCTCCTGCAAGAGATCGGCCGCATCCGCGACGTCCGCGTGGGACCCGATGGGAATATCTACATTGTCACCGACCACAGCGACGGGGGGGTGTACCGGCTGGAGCCTGCCTAACGTAACGTGCAGCCGTTAGGCCCCGAAATCGCAAGAGGGACGCGAGCGTGCGTCCCTCTTTTCGTTTCATGAACCCCGTTCACGCCTTCTCGAGCGCGTACGTCACAGCCCGCTCGGCGTGTATGGCGGTAGTATCGTAAACGGGGATATCGGTATCCGTCTGCTGCACCAAGAGGGCGATTTCCGTGCAGCCAAGAATGACCGCTTCCGCGCCCTCGGTCCGGAGGTATTCCATAATCTTGAGGAACCGTTGCTTCGATCCCTGCCGGATAACCCCCAGACAGAGTTCGGAGTAGATGACTTCATGGATAGCGGCTCGCGCCTCTTCATCTGGAACCACCACATCGATCCCGTGCGTTTCGAGCCTCTCCCGGTAAAAGGGTTGCTCCATCGTGAACCGGGTTCCCAAGAGACCCACCCGGCGGATCCCATCCCGCATAAGCGCCTCCGCCGTCGCATCGGCGATATGCAGTAGCGGGATGCCGATAGCATCTTGTATTGCCGGGGCGACCTTATGCATCGTGTTGGTGCAGATGACAAGAAACTCCGCCCCCGCCCGTTCAATGGCTTGCGCGCCCTCGGCCAGCAGCTCCGCTGTGGCGTCCCAATCGCCCCGGTGCTGCAATGTCTCTATCTCCGAGAAGTCCACGCTGTACAACACGATCTTGGCGGAGTGAAGTCCCCCTAGCCTTTGCTTGACGCCTTCGTTCAAGGCGGCATAGTAACTCGCGGTTGATTCCCAGCTCATGCCGCCGAGCATCCCGATTACCTTCATCATTCCCCCTCGCGCCCGGTGAGCTTGCGCCAGATAACGGAAAGACCGGTACAGTGTCAGGTAAGCATCACCGCCGCCGCCACGATAAGCGCTACTATCGCGGCCACGCTTCCCGCGCCCATTAGCAAACCGTTGCGCTTCTGCTTGGCGATAAACCTGTCCAAGGGCGTGCCGGTCACCAGCGCCGCATGATCGCCCGCGCGAAGCATAACGGCTCCATCGTCGCTGTACGCGATTTCACCCATGGCATACACCGGCGTTCCAGGCGCAATCCGCCACTCGTTGGTCTGCACGGTCCCGCCTCCGCCAAACTGCAATCCGCCCAGATTCAGGTTCAGGCCCCCCACCGACGAACTGTCCGCCGCCGACTGCTGGATGCTGTGGATCTCCACTTCGTCCGGCCACGTCACAACGGCCCCATCCTCATCGGCGATCGTGAAAGGCGTGTCGGATGCCCCGCTGTCCACGACGCGCGTTCGCGTCCGGCTGCGGCCCTTCGAGTCGCGCTGGCGGTAGCGTTCCTTGACCTCGTATTTCCAGTACACACACGGCCCTTGGCTGACCGGCGCTGTCAGCTCGCCGTGTTCGCCGGGCTGGGCCAAACCCGAAAACCGGACCAGCCCACGCCTCTGTTGCGCCGCTTGCCCCGCGGTAACTTCCTGCGCCGCCTCAAAGGTTTGCACCCATCGCCACCGTTTCCAGGCGCCGTACCCGAGAAAACCCGCCACGGCGAGCAGTATCACCCCGAGAATAAGCAGCCCAATCCACGCATCACCTTCCATGACATCCCCTTTCTTAGACTTGACCCGATTGCGGTATGGCTTACCTTACCACAACGGCGCCGCGAGGTCCCAGAACACCCTGTAGCCCCAGCCGCCAGATGCTGACACACGGCCGCATCCGGCGGCTGGGGCGTGGGCGAGCGCCTTTGGCGGGGACAAAACCGTCCTCAGGCCCGTTGCCGAAGCGCTCAGTATTCAGGCGGGAACTCGGGCTCCAAGGTGGACCATATGAAGGTCATGCCGCCGTTGGACTGCCAAGTTCCGCCGGGGACGCTGTAGTCATCGGGGTCCATCATGGCTTCCCAAGGGGGAACCGTCCCCCCCGCGGTTTCCTCGTCATCGTTGGGGTTGACGATACCTCCCACGGACAGCATCATCCCAAGCGTTCCGTCTCCGCCGTTGTCGATGGCATACAGCGAGGCGCCGCCGATGACCACCGGAGGAGTCATGGCCTGGAGCATGACAGGCAAGGGAGCCGTCAGCAACTGCTCTGGCGCCGGGAACCGTTCCATCTCGGGAGACAGAGGAGCCGCGCTGCCAATCGTGATGGACGAGTCCTCCTCCCAATATCCCGTGATGGGTACGGGCGGCAAGTGCCGGTCAATGTCGAGCTTAGTCTCCGCGGACGGCAGGCCGATGGCGAGCGCCGTGCCCAGTTCCTCGTACCGCGCCAGCAAGCGCCGGATTTCCGCGGATTCCTGAAGCGACTCCGCCACTTCCTCCAAGTCGAGATAGGTGTAAGGCTCGGTGTCAGGCTTGATGTGGAAGGGTTGCACCGGCATGCGGAACCGGAACTCGGCGAGGCCGTCCTCCATTTCGGCCGTGCCGGTGTATTCGGTCAGCATGACGATATTGCTCAGGATGCCGCCGGCGCTGAGCCAAACGGGCCCCTTCGAGCCCGGGCCGGAGCTAGGCAGTTCGCACGTGATGACCCACTCGTCCCATTCCAGAATGTCGAGCATCTCGAAGTCCACCATCACGTGGGTATCCGCGGTGTTAAGATCCTCGGGCTCCTCGCCAAATAGGCCATGGAGGTAGAGTTCGCCCGCGATGGGATCGATGCGGATGTTACGGATGGAAGGGGCGAGGATGGAGGGCCATTCGTCCTCCGCCTTTTGGAGGCGGAGCGTGGAGCCCTGATTGCGTTCGTCGGTTACGGCGCCGAGATCATGGCGATCCATTTCCCGTAGCGTGGCCGTGAAGTCGAAGGCCCGCACGGGCGCCGTGTCCCAGTCGGCCGTGGGCTCTTCGGCGCCAAGGACCCGGCTAAAGAAATGGGTCATCCGCGGAGCACCCTGCCAGTCGCCTATCGTGTCGTCCCACGCAAGGAATGCGCCGGCGCCCTTGCCAAGGAAGGCTTCGATGAACGTCTCGTTGAAGCTGTTACAGGCAAGGGTGAATACGACGGCCCTCGGCGCAAATTCGAAATATTCCTCTACAAATAGGGAGGTGATGGCCCAGCGCTTGTCGGTGACCACCTCGCCATCCTCTTCACCCACGGAAGAACTCATGGTTACCATCCGGTACGTTTCTACGTCGCTTTCGTGAAACTCCTCCATTTCCGCTTCCGTCGGGACAGCGTTGGTCTGAATAAAGCCAAACTCCTGGTCTTCAGGAGTCGCCTTGCCCCCGTGTCCGGCCATCACCAGAACTCCAAGGTCTTCCATTTCCATGTACTCGCGGATACTGGGATCTTCGGCCGTGGTGAGCGGTCCCATTTCGTACCCTATCTCTTCCAGCCGCTCTTGAACTTCCTCCATGCCGTCCACGACGGCCCATTCCCCGTGAAACACATTGAGGACTTCCGCTTTTCGCGATTCCGGCCGTTCTGTCCCGAGCGTGTCCGGCTCGGGCGGTTCCAGGTCCGGGGGAGCATCGTTGTCCTTGGTGGGAGCGCGGACAGCGGTTTCCATGTGAAACGGCCCCGTCTGGCGTTTGCCGCCTTCCCCGGCGCCCTGGTTATCGCCCTCTCCGTCCGTCAGGAAGTTGTCCACGAAAAGGTGGGGCGTGCCGTCGGCGAAGAAGGCGTAGACGACTTCATCCGCCGACACACCCGGGTCCGAGAACGCCTCGTGCGCGTCCAACCACTGAACCATCTGCTGATTCTTTTCGTCCACTCCAAGCTCGCGGACGTCGAGGCTGCCGAAGTACTCCCCGGCCTCGTCGATCAGCGCCATCCGCTCGTCCGGGGGCGGGTCCATGTCCACGGGTTCGTCCCCGTTATCCGGCAGGTCGACGTCGAGCCCGAGCACGATGTTGATGACGATCTGAATGTCCTCAGCGTTCACATCGCCGCTGCCAGTGATATCCGCGTTCGCCTCGTCATAGGGCGCAATCGAGCGGCCCAGCACCACGTTAATCACCAATTGGATGTCCTGGGCGTCTACCTGGCCATCCTCGTTCACATCGCCCGGTATGCCGCCCCAAGCCCCCGCGGATAGGACCATCCCCAGCGCCCCCGCGCCAACACCCTTCCACCAGCGTCTCCACATGACGTTACTCCTTCGACGTTCAGTCACAGCGTTCATAATGTACTCCAGTGCTGTTCAAATCCAGTGTATACAGTACAGAACGCATGAAAGCCAGTCATGTATTTCATGTGCAAGGCAGGCGTAGAGCGATGGTGGGGGATATGGAAAAGTCCCGGACCGTTTTGGCCTCTATCTGAATCCGGGGGGCCGGCCCTGAACCGGCATGACATAAACGGAAAGAGGAGGGATCGCCGAGACCGGCGTCCCTCCTCCAGGTTCACGTAAGAGCGGGCTATTCTTCCCACATGTCGTCGAACGGGAACAGCCGGCGCAGCTCGTCCTCGTCCGGCTGACGGCCATGCTCGGCGATCTCGAACGCCTCAATGTGCTGAATGGCGTCCCCGGCTTCCTCGCCGTAGATCTCGATGATGCGATCCCTGTGCTGGTCTGCGTCCGCGGCGAAGCGATTCGAGAACCGTTCCCGGACATCGTCCCGTGCTTCTTCCCACTCGGCTTCCGTCTCGGGGATGTAGGGGGTACCCACGGCGCCGCCCTCGACGAACTGCGATTCCATGACCGCGAGCGCGTCGAGTTTCGTGTCGATCACGGGGTCAATGTTCACCACGATGTCCGGCTGGAACGGGTAGGGCCGTTCAAAGCGATCCAAGCCGTAGAGGAACACAGGGTTTGTCTCGAGGTGCGGCACATCCGGGCAGAAGAAGGGCACCGTCACCATGAAGGCGGCGTCCCGCACCAGCAGCCCCGCGTTCCGGTGGTCCGGATGATAGTCGTTGGGCCGGTGCACAATGACGATATCCGCCATCCATTCGCGAATCAGCCGCACGACCTTTTGCCGGTTCTCCAGGGTCGGCATCAGTTCGCCGTCATGGATGTCCAGCACTTCGACCTCGTCGATACCCAGGATCTCGGCGCCCCGTTCCACCTCGGCGGTGCGCCGTTGCGCCAATGGGCCGCCCGCCATGCCCCAGTGGCCGATGTCGCCATTGGTGAGCGAGACAAACTTCACGTGATGGCCCTTGTCGGCCCAGCGCGCGCCCGCGCCGCCCGCGCGGATCTCCGCGTCATCGGGGTGGGCGCCAAACACAATGACGCGCAACCGGCCATCGTCCGGGACGTCCGCCGCTTGCGGTCTCCACTCGGGATCCGGAGCCGGTCCCGCCGTTGGTCCAGCCGCCGCGGGCATTGCGACCGCAACCGCGATGGCCAACCCCAGCAGCATCGCCACGCCACGTCGCAAGCCAGCGCCCGTCGAAACACAACTGCTTTTCGTCATACTCATGGCTACCTCCCTTTCGCGTTGTTGGGACCTCGTTTCCTCGACAAAGGATCAATGTAGCACAAGGGCGGATACTTGGCAAGCATCTGGCCGCCGGTCTAGTGGAGCGTCAAGCCTAAACCTGTTGACCGCCAAAGTGAACGCGCCAAGAGGTGGCATGGCCTTCCAGGCCATGAATCACGGGCTGGAAGCCCGTGCTAGTGCGCTTCCGAGCGCATCTTGTCAGAGCGGTGCAAGTCCGCTTCTGAATTACGTCACGGTTCAGTAGTCGACCATAACTGCACTTACCGCGAGGCGGTGTGGGAAGCAATGGAAGA
>PUOI01000481.1 GCA_003552765.1 Candidatus Hydrogenedentota bacterium
CCGAGTTTGAGGAAGTGCTCACCGGCGCCAAGGCGGGTGACGAGAAACAGTGTGAAGTCACTTTGCCCGACCACATGCCCAACGAAGCGTTGCGAGGAGAGAAGGCGCAGTTCACCCTGAAGGTGAAGGAGGTCAAGCGCCGACAGAAACCGGAATTGAACGATGAATTCGCTCAAAGCCTTGGTTACGATAGTCTCTCCGATATGCGGGAGAAGGTCCGCGAGAGTATTCAACAACAGTATAACTCCGTGCTTGACTCCAGGATGCGGGAACGGGCTACGGACGAGCTGGTTGATAAAGCGAGCTTTGAATTGCCTCAATCCTGGGTCACGCGTCTGACGGATTCCTATCTTGAGGAACTTCGTTCGGAGGCGGGCTATGAAGAAGATGAGACTGGCTCCGAGGAAGAGGAGGCGGAGTGGCGCAAGCAGGCCCAGGAACGCGCCGAGCGGGAAATCAAACGGATGACGGTCTTCACTAGCATCATCCGGAACGAGAACCTGCAAGCAACCGAGGAAGACTTTGAGGACGAAGCCGAGCGTATGACGCAAAACTACGGCATGGGAGCCTCTGTGCGAGATGTGGCCCAAGTCTTGATGTCGGGTCAAATGCGCTCCCAGACCGAGGACCAGATTTTGCGGCGCAAGGCTTTGGACCTGCTTCTCGAGCATGCTACAATAACGGAAAAGGAAATAGACAAGAGCGAACTCGAAGACGCTGATGAAGCGGAAAGCGAATCCTGATGGACATGAAGAATCCGATGGACGTTCGCGGGGTTACCATTTATGAACAGACAAGCCGTGGTGAGCGCCTGTACGACATTTATTCAAGGTTACTCGCCGACCGGATCGTCTTTCTAGGGATGCCCGTGGATGACCTGGTGGCGAACTACATCATCGGCCAGTTGTTGTTCCTTGAGGCCGAGGATCCGGACAAGGACATCCAGTTGTACATCAACACCCCCGGCGGCAGCGTGACGGCGGGATTGGCGATTTACGACACCATCCAGTACATTCGCCCCAATGTGTCAACCATCTGCTTGGGACAGGCCGCAAGCATGGGCGCCGTGCTCATGGCGGCCGGAACGAGCGGCAAGCGGTTCAGCCTGCCCTACGCCCGGTTCCTGTTGCATCAGCCTATGGGCGGCGTGCATGGACAGGCTTCGGATATTGACATTCAAGCCAAGGAAATCATCCGTATTGGCGAGATGATTGATGAGATCCTTGTGAAGCACACCGGCCAGCCCTTGGAAGTCATCCGCAGGGATAGCGACCGGGACTTCTTCATGGGCGCGGAAGAGGCCAAGGAGTACGGGCTGATCGATGAAGTCCTGCGCCGCGAAGATGCTTCGTTGCAAATGAACTAAGAGGTGGGGGAGTCCCCCCCTTGCCCAAGGCCTATTGAAGCGCCGCCGTACAAAAAAACGGCGGCGCTTTTCGCAGGCGTCCGGCAGCGCGGCCGAACGGTCAATGCGGAGTGGAGGCGTGCGCGCGGAGGACGGGGGAGACCGCAACCACTTCCGCGAGGAAATTCCGCCCCTGGCTGCGTAGATAGTCCGCGTCATACTCCTCCCAGTAGAGATATTTTTCGGTTACCACCATGGAGCCGCCAAGCGCTTCGTGGTAGAACCCCCGCGCCTGTTGGGAGGCCTCGCTGTGCCCGATGTTGTCAAGAGAAACAATATGGGCCGCTATAGACTCCATGATGGGCATGTACCGTTCGGAGGCGGCGGGCGTGTAAAACAGCGATGTGAAGGTCCTGTTCGTCGTGGCGTGAAGATCAAATCCCCACCAGGCGCTGGTCACATTTCGCTCCAGATAGTCCTTCATGTTGCGGATCTCCACGGGCGAATCCGTGTTCCACCGCCTGTTCAAATCGTATCCTTGCGTGCATAGCCGGTGGATGCCTCGGTATATCCCATCGGGGTTGGCGTGAGGCAAGAAATGGAATCGGTAGTCGTCATCGAACGCGCGCGTCTCGTCCCGAAAGACGTCCAGCACATAGGCTATCATGCCGTCCAGCTGATAGGACCCGGTTGTCTCTCCGGGGTGTTGGCGGGTCAGCGCCACGATGTCGCGCTTCTCATCATCGGGAACGCCGGGATCCGAGATCCGCATCGCGTACATGTCCCTGCCCTTGTGACTCCGGCCAATCACACCCACGGTCACGTATTCGCAATCTTGATGCTGCGTCACTTGTTCCACGGTGTTCCGGTAAGGAAAAGGGAGGTAATTCGCGATGTAGACCGTATCGGACTGGAATTCCTGTGAGAATCCGCCTCCGACGGTCTCATCCATTCGTTGGTAGTCCAATCCCTCCAACGGCGTCTCGGAGTAGAGCAATCTGTAGTTCGAGGGCATGCGGCTTTCGCCAAGATTCGTGAACTCGAAGGAAACCGTTTTTCCTTCCACGCCTCGAAGCCTGAAGTGCACATAACCGAGAGGGCTATAGTTTTGTTCGTCCTCTAAGGTTAGGCTGAAATGCGTTTCATCGCGTGAATCCACCGAAACGCCGCCGCCGGAATCAAAATCCGTGTCAAATTGAATTTGGCCGCCATCGCTTGCCGCCGAAGTGCTCGCAAGGATCGCCATCAACAATCCCAGCGCCGCGTGAGCGCCCCATGACGAGAACCGCTTGTTGGCGTGCGTCATTTACCCGCCTCCTTTTCATGTGTGGACTGGGCTTCGCCGGACTTTTCGTTGGATTTCATTGTGTACGCCACGCCCCTGTTGACGCATAATGACAAAGACCTCGGCTCCGATCAACGTTGCCGGTAGGGCCGTTCGCGAGAAGCGGGCTGCGGCCGGAGTCTGGCGATTTGTTTAGGAAAAACTACGTATGGAGGCCGCGAAACTGATATACTGCCTTTAGGCCGTGGTGGGTTCGGCAGAAGGTTTCGGTCATTTTCGCATCTCGAATAACAAGGAGAACCACTGATGAGCAGGATAGGAAGGCGCAGTTTCTTGCGGACCGCCGCCGGCGCCGCGTTGGGGGCGGGCCTTGGAAGCGCGTTCACCACACAGCAGGGCGGGTTGGTCTTTGCAGAAGAAGCGGCGAACAACGCGATACCCACCCGCCGTCTCGGCAAGATCGGCTATGAAGCCACAATATTCAGCCTGGGAGCGGGCGGAAACACGCCCATCATGGACTTGGAGCAACGGGACACCGGCGTGGCTATTGTCAATCGCGCCCTTGATCTGGGCGTCAACTACATCGACACGGCGGCCTCGTATGGCGGCGGAGATAGCGAGGTCATTGTAGGCGATGTCATGAAGGACCGGCGGGACGAGGTGTTTCTCGCGACCAAGACGCGCCAGCGCTCGGCGGAAGGGCTTAGGGAAAACGAGTTCGAGCAGAGCTGCGAACGCCTGCAAACGGATTACATTGACCTCTATTTCTTCCATGCCGTGCATACCATTGATGATCTTGACACTGTGCTGGACCGGGACAACGGTCCCGTGACCGTATTCGAGGAGTTGCGGGAGGAAGGCCGGATTGGGAATATCGGAATCAGTAGCCATTCCAGCGCTACCCTGATGGAGGCGATGGACCGATACGACTTTGACTGCGTCTTTATGACCGTCAATCCCGCCGGCCTGAGCATGGACGATCCGGATTATCTGCGAGAGATGCTGGCGATGGCGCAGGAAAAGGACATCGGGACCGTCGCCATGAAAATCCCCGCGAGGGGCGGCGTTCTTGACCGGGGCGTCACAATGGAAGAAAGCCTCGGATACGCCTTGAGCCTCCCCATCGCGACTGCCAACATTGGCATTTCCAGCGTGGAGATCCTGGAAGAAAACGTGGAGCTAGCCAAGGCGTTCACCTCCCTTGATGATGAGAAGCTTACCGAGCTGGAGGAGCGCGCCCGTAGCTAAGGAAGTTGATGATCGGCATTGCCCCATCGCGTGCCGCCCGCCGCACCTAGCCGGAGGCACAGGATTCGGCGGGCAGCACGCCGCCCAATGTTTGGTTGCGCCTGATCGGTCGCCTCGGAAGGCAAAAGGTTTGCGCCGTTTGGGAAATGGGGCGTAGACGTGTGGTACGGAGGTATTGCGTATTATGCATCACGAGACAACTGGCCGCCATTCGGCCATGGCGGTGTTTGTTTGGGTATCGTTTCTCGTGGTGGCTGGCGCGGGCATCGGTCTGACGTTGTATTTGACGGCGGCCCATTTCACAGGCCAACTCTACAACATTTGCGCGCCGGACACGGGGTGTGGCGCTGTTTTGGAGAGCGACCTCGCGGTCATCTTTGGGGTTCCAACGGCGACCTACGGGCTACTATTCTATGTGACGCTGCTGGTCGCCGCCCTGCTCTATCCCACCATCCAGCCCCACTATCAGGCGATAGCTGTCAACGTGGTAGGCATTCTCACCGGGCTTGGGGTCATCATCTCGGTGTTGCTCACCATCTATTCCTACGTGGCCGTGGAGGCCTTCTGTCATTTCTGTCTGGCTTCTTTCGGGCTGGTCGCTTTGTTGGCGGGGCTTGTGGCGTACTGGAAGCATTTCGCCCTGAAGCGCCGAGGCTCGGGCAGCACGCTGTTGGGCCGGCGCGTGTCGCGTATCGCCATGCGGGTTTCCGCCGTGCTGCTCGTGGGGATTGGCATCTTGTTCGTCCATGCTTTGGGACCGCCTGGGGGGCCGGGGCCGCAAGCTCAGCTGGACGAAGACTTCGACGGCCTCGGCCGGGCGATTGGCCGGCCCGGGGTAGGCCTTGGCGATCCGAATGCGCCTCACGAGGTCATCGAGTTTTTTGATCTCGAGTGTCCAGCCTGCCAAGAATTCGCGCGGGAAGTGTTTCCCGAAATCAAGGAACGCTACATCGATACCGGCCGGGTGTATTGGATTCTAGCGCCGTATCCGCTCGACATGTACCCGAATTCGTTTCCCGCCCACATCGCGCATGAGCTTGTTCCTTTTGACCAATACCATGAGGCCAAACAGGAACTCATGGAAAACGCGGACCGCTGGGGTTCGGCTGCCACGGATAATCCCATGCCGTACCTTGAGGAGTTCTTGGCGGAGTATGGGCTTTCGCGAGATCTGATTACGGAGGAGCGGCGCGAGGTCTTACGCAACCAGCAGGAACGCGTGCGGCGGCTCCTTGGAGGGGTTGAAGCCAGCCCCATATTCATCATAAACGGCGAACCGAGAATCGGTTCCCCCTCCCTGGGCCAATGGGGGGCGCGGTTCGCGGAACCCTAATCGTTTGCCTGCGTTTCAATCGGGGTTGCCCTTCTCTTTACTTTTGCGGCGGGCTTTGCCAAAATGCGGCTGAACCCTTCCACGTCAAATCAGTAATCGAGCCAAACAGACACAACCCCTCTTCGAGTTGAAAGCCGCAAACGCCATGAGTTCCGCCACCGTTCACCGCCGAATCGGGTTTCTTTATGTGTTCCTCGCCATGGCGCTATGGAGCACGGCGGAGGTGGTCGTCCGGTTTATCGTCGATGACATCCCAGCCCTTCAGCTCGGGGCGGTGCGTTTCGTCGTGGGCGGGCTGTTCTTGCTGGCCTTTGTGCCGGGGGAACTGCGGCGGCGCGATTTGCGGCTCAACCGCCAGATCCTATTCCACGCGGCATGGATGGCCTTGATCGGGATGACCGTGGCCAACATCTGCTTTCAATACAGCCTGGAACACGCGGGCGCGGGCGTCGTGGCCACGCTCTTCGGGGCCAATCCCATCATGGTGGCCGTCCTTGGGGCCATTATGTTGCGCGAACCGCTGACAGGTCCCAAGCTGACAGGCGTCCTGCTAGGGTTCGCGGGGCTGCTCGTGTTGGCGACCAGTGAAACCTCCGAGGTGTTCACCCTGCTCGGCTTCACCCTGGCCTTCGTGTTTGTGTTCTGCTTTTCATTCTTCACGGTGGCGGTGAAGAAGTTCGCCGGCCCCTACGCAGGGCTCCCCATCGTGGCGTTGTGCGCTGGGTTGGGCGGGGCCTATTTCATTCCCATCGCGCTTATCCACGGCGACTTCTCCTATTGGGCGAACTGGCGGGAACTCTGGCTCCCCCTCCTCTACCTTTCCATTGGCATCACGGGCCTGGCTTACCTGTTCTTCTTCATGGGGCTGGCGCGTGTTGACGCCACCCAGGCGGCGAGCATCATCCTGCTAAAACCGCCTCTCGCCACCGCGCTCGCGGCCCTCTTTCTCAACGAACCCATCACCTGGCGGTTAGCCGTCTCCATAGCGCTCGTCCTAGGCGGACTCTATCTGGTCATCATCGTGTACCGTGTCCGAAGCGTACTTCCCACGAAAGAGCCGGACGCCATGGCCGAGCCGAACCATGAAACGTATTCTTGAATGCAAAACACCGATAGCGACAAAGTCATCATATATACCGACGGCGGCTGTGACCCCAATCCGGGAGTGGGGGGCTGGGGCGCCGTGCTCTTTTACAAGGGTCGCCGCAAGGAACTGTCCGGCGGCGAGTCCAAGAGCACAAACAACCGGATGGAACTCACGGCGGCCATCAAGGCGCTCGAAGTGCTCAAGCGGCCCTGCAACGTGGTGTTGCACACCGATTCCGAATACTTGCAGAAAGGCATCACGCAGTGGCTGCCAAATTGGAAACGGCGGGGCTGGAAACGCAAGGGCGGCGCCGTGAAAAACGAAGACCTGTGGCGCCGGCTGGATGAGCTGATTCAACAGCATAACGTCGAATGGCGCTGGGTCAAGGGACACGCCGGGGACACCGAAAACGAACGCTGCGACGAACTGGCGAACGAGGCCATCCAGGATTTACGCCAGAAAGGGAAATACTAACGCCCCCCGTAGCGCCGGCGTCTCGCCGGCATTACAAACAATTCCTAGAAGGGGACAGGCCCGTTAGGACCGGGGGATGTCAAAGGCCGAACCGTAGAAGCGGCGCCCTCGCCGCTTTCCGACGTTCTACATCCAGCTTGCCCCCCGATAGGGGTAGGGGGGCCGGTTTTCCGGCTCCCCCTCCCTCCGAACCGTACGTGCGGTTCTCCCGCATACGGCTCTCCAGTCGATGGTCTTCCCCCTGAGGGGACTGTCCGGCTTGTCCGCGGGCCGTTGTCAGGC
>PUOI01000452.1 GCA_003552765.1 Candidatus Hydrogenedentota bacterium
CACCTTGCGGAAAGCGGGACCTACTGGTTGCGCTGGAGGCGCAGGCGGATCGTTTCACCCTCGTATTCCAGCTCGGCTTCATCCACCATCATCGAGACCAACGCCAGCTCGTTGTCCTCTTACGTCTCGCCCATCAATTGCCAGTAGTAGTCTTCCAATTCGGGCTGGCGGTCTCCCCGGAGCTTTTTGCGCAGGCGGGCGATGGCGTCGGGAGTAAGCTGGACCCCATGGAAAGTGAACGCAAGCACAAACACGTCTTCCTCCTCGCTGTAGGTCAGCTCAAAGCGGGGACTCTCCAGCGAGTAGAGAAAGTGAGTCACGATCTCGTCTACGATTCGGGCGATCTTCTTTATTTCGTGCTTCATGCTTTCACCTGCTTGAGCGCGTTATCGTTTGAAGGCGTCGATGATGGGCGAGAGAAACGCCGCGACAAACCCTCCCGCAAACCCATTGTTGTAAAGATTGACTCCGCCGTGCAACACGCCGACGTTCATGACCACCGACAAGTGACAGGCCCCCGCCACCATGCCAGCCAGAACCCCATAGTGGCCCGCAATAGGAGCCAATGTAGTGCCAAACAAACCGGTTATGACGAGTCCCGTCGTTTCCCCCTCCCACGTCTTGAACAAGGAGGCAATAACGACCCCCGCCAAGACGGGGAGGCAGTTGCGCAAATGCTTTCCAAAGGCCGCGAACCCCACGACGGTTAACACGCCGCCAATGACGGGGCCGTTGAAAGAGCCTCCAAGCGCGATGACAAACCCCGTGGCGACGAGCCCCATGACGCCCATGTTGATGAAAGACGCGGCATGGTTGCCGATCGTGGTGAAGTCGCTCACCAGACGGCCCGAGGAGGCGTGGATGTCCTTGAACGCAGTGCGCAGCCCGGCGAAATCCTTCCGCGCAAGCCACAATCCAAACGCGATGAGCAAGATGAAGACGGCGCCGAAATACACCTGGAGCCCGGTGCTGAACTCATCGGTCAGAATGCGTTCAAGTTCGACCTCAAACTGGAAACTGCGCAAGATGGCGATGAAGAACGACCCGATGATGCCGCCCGTGAACCCGATGTTGTAGATATTGTACCCATTGTGGAACTCAAGCATGTGCGAGGCCAGCGGAGGCAAGATGAATCCGGCGCCTATTCCGAGAAGAATTCCGATGGGAGCGCCCAATGCAGTGGGTAACCAAGAACCGAAGGTGACGAAACTTACGAGCGGGGCGAGGGTAGTGCCGAAAAGGGCCACGAGCGCGTAATTCTTGACGGGGGTTCGCTGTGCGCGCGCGTAGAGCATGACGCCGATGAAGATCGGCCAGATGTTGTACATATTCTTACCGAAAAAGGCGAAGCCTATGACGGTGTAAATCGCCGCAATGAAAGGGCCGCTGGGCTCGATGCGCAGGGCAATCATTATGAGGCATCCTATGAGCCCGCACACTCCGGCGTTAAAAAGGGCCGCCCCAAGCCCCCCGACGGCCAGCGAATCCGTCAGGAGGATGCTGGGCGCTGTCAGAATACGTTTCAGGTTCCCCAGAAACTCGGTTCCGGATTCCATGGTTAGCCCCACCACAAGCCCCGAGGCGATTAGGAGGAGGGGCAGGGCCATCAGGGCGGCCATGTGAACGGCCTCGCTGTCTTGGTGAACAGATTCGCGCCCCTCATGGGCTTCACTCATTGTTCCATCCCTCTCCTTTCCCCAACGGATTCGGGCCGCTCCGCCACGGCGTTTCCAGCGTGGCGGAGCATGCCAAGCCTTCGGCCGGAGTCAGTCCCGAACTCTTACGAGATCACCTCCCGGCCCAATCGAGCCTCCCAGCGCCGGATGAACCATTTCTCGCCCTCGACAAGGAAGTAGGAGGCGATGGTCACAACGAGTATAACAAGCCAATGGAAGGCGGTGAGACCGGTGGTTTCAAACAACTCTTGCATGAAGGGCGCGTAAGAGAACAGGAGCTGAGCGGCCACGACAATAACCGCCGCTAGAATAGCCAACCGGTTCTCCGTGAGCCCCTTGAGGTTCATCGTGGGCTCCTTGATGTAACGCACGTTGAACAGATAGAAGACTCCGAACATCACCAAGGTGTTTACGGCGACGGTCCGCGCGTATTCTTCCTCCATCCCGATGTGGTTCATCCAAATGAACAGGGCGAATATTCCTATGGCCCATGTGACGCTAACCGAACCAATGCGCCACAGGAAAAACTTGGTGAGCAGCGGTTGATCGGGATCGCGCGGCGGCCGGTGCATGATGCCGGCTTCCGGCGGCTCAAATGCCAGCGATACCGCCAGCGTGACGGCGGTGATCATGTTCACCCACAGGACCTGCACGGGTGTGATGGGTAGAACGTAGCCCGCCATGATCGCGGCGATAATGGTCAACGCCTGCCCGCCGTTGGTGGGCAACAAGAAAAAAATGGCCTTGCGCAAGTTGGTGTAGACGGTCCGGCCTTCCTCCACGGCGTTGACGATGCTGGCGAAATTGTCATCGGTGAGGATCATCTTCGAGGCTTCCTTGGACACCTCGGTCCCCTTGATCCCCATGGCGATGCCGACATCGGCGTTTTTCAAGGCGGGCGCGTCGTTTACCCCATCGCCCGTCATTCCCACTACTTCGCCATTGGCCTGAAGGGCTTTCACCAGGCGCAGCTTGTGCTCGGGGCTCACCCGCGCGAACACGTCCACATCCCGTACGTGTTGCTCAAGGGTTTCGTCCGAGGCTTCTTCGATATCCGCGCCGGTTAGCGCGGTTTCCCCGTCGCCGATGCCGAGTTGAGCGCCGATGGCGGTGGCGGTCAAGGCGTGGTCGCCTGTGAGCATCTTGACGTCGATGCCGGCGGTCCGGCACAGGTTCACCGATTCGACGGCCTCTTGACGGACGGGGTCCATGATGCCCACGATGGCCAGCATGGTGAATCCGCCTTCCTCCACCTCGGCGGCTTGGAGGGTGTCCTTATCCAAGGGCGTGGGCTTCCACGCGATGGCGAGGACGCGTTGGCCTTCGCGCGCCCAGGCCTCGGCGTACCACAGCCAATCGACGGGGTCGATGTGCTGTTCCTCCTCGCCCCCGCCCTTGCGCTGCTGGCTGCACATTTCGAGCACCCGCTCGACCGCTCCCTTAACGCAGATAAGTCCTTGATCTTCGCGGTCCTTGTGCTTGGGATGGTGGAGCGTGGCCATATATCGCTTGCTCGAATCGAAAGGAACGCTGTCCACGCGCGGCCATGCCTTTTGCTTTTCGGTCTCATCGAAGCCCGCTTTCCGCGCCGCCACGAGTAATGCGCCTTCCATGGGATCGCCAACGGGCTCCCACAGATCCGTCTCGGGGCTGCGGCGCAGATAGGCGTCGTTGCATAGCAAGCCGGCTCGCAGTCCGTCCAACAGCGCGGGACGTTTGTGGCAATCGAAGGGTTCGCCCTCGCATACGAAGGAGCCCTCGGACGGATCGTAGCCCTGACCCGTGACCTCTATCGCCTGCGCGCCTGCGTAAATGTGCTGGACCATCATCTCGTTGCGCGTCAACGTGCCGGTTTTGTCAGAGCAGATGGTGGTGAGGGCTCCGAGCGTATCAACGGCTGGAAGCCGGCGGATGATCGCGCGGCGCGACGCCATGCGTTGAACGCCGATGGCCAGCGTGATGGTCATGATGGCGGGCAGCCCCTCGGGAATGGCCGCCACGGCCATGGCCACCACGGCCAGGAAGAGATCCACCGGCTCTTCCTGCCCCACAAACAGTCCGAAAAGGAACGTGAATATCGCCACCCCTACGATGACGGCGGCGAGCACACGCCCGAACGCCTCAATCTTCTTCATCAGAGGTGTGGCGATTTCTTGGCTTTGCTCGACGAGTTCGCTGATGCGCCCGATTTGGGTGTCATTGGCGGTCGCGACCACCACGCCGCGCGCCGTGCCAGCGGTGACCAGCGTGCTCGAGAACGCCATGCAGGTCCGGTCACCCACGGAAGCCTTCGCGTCAAGAGGACTCACACCTTTGTGAACGGGGGCCGATTCCCCCGTGAGCACGGCCTCGTCTATGGAGCATTCCCGGGCTTCCATGAGGCGCAAATCCGCGGGCACTTTGTCCCCGGCTTCCAAGACCACGACATCGCCCGGGACCAGGGTTTCGGCATTCACTCGCTGAGGGGCCCCATCCCGAATCGCCGACGCTTCCACCACCACCATCTTGGCGATGGCTTCCAGCGCCCTTTCGGCCTTGCCCTCTTGAAGAAAGCCGATGACGGTGTTGATCACCACCACGCCGAGAATGACCCACGTGTCCAGCCATTCACCGAGGAAAGCGGCGACCACGGCCGCGACGATCAAAATGTAGATGAGGATATTATGGAAGTGAGAGAGAAACCGGACGAGGGCGCTGCGCTTCTTGGGAGGCCGTAACGTATTGGGACCGAAACTGCTTAGTCTCTGTTCGGCCTCTGTTTGACTCAGGCCATCTTGACTGGTGTCCAGCTGCTCATGGACGGTGGAAAGATCTTCGGCATGCCACGCGGTTGTTCGTAGTTGCTCGCGATCAAATTCCATGGGATCCTTTCTTGTCTCTTCCGTTTTCCCGCCGGGCGCGGCATCCACGTGCGGCGGGTCCCCAAACGGCGCGGAAGCCTTGCTTGCGTTACACCGGCCCGGATATCCCCCAAGCCAATCCCAGATAACGCAGCTTCCGCTACTCAGCAGCCGTTTATCTTAGCGAAACAGCGGTCCCCGCGCAACAAAATGATCCCGGCGCAATCGCCGGATACGGCGGGGTGGGCGCGTCTACATTCGTTGGCCCTTCGGACCACCCCATTCAAAGGGGGGCGAAGGGTATTTCCGGCGGCCAAATGTATGCCGGCAAGATGCCGGCGGTACGAATTATTCCCCTTTGAAGGGGGATGTTGTTCCTTCGAGCAACGCTCTTATCCGGCGATTGGGGTTTCGGCGCAATGGACGGGAAGAAACCGCCGCCCAATCACGGCAGCGGTTTCGTGAACGTCCATGCCTGAGAAGGCATCATGATGTTTTGGTCAAACGCATTCACCTTGGGGCGAACGACACCACACGGCCGTTGACCGTGGAAAACAACAGCTGACCGGGGAGGGCAATCAAGCCATCAAAGACCGGCGGCGCGTCAAGCGCATACTCGGCCAGCTTCTCGCCGGTTTCACGGGAGACCGCCCAGAGCAATCCGCCCTCGCGTCCTTCCCATGCCGCGGCTGGAGTGTCCGCGGCGTCAATGTTGGGCGGTCCAGCGAGGAACAACGTTTCGTCCGCCAGCACCATGGCCCGCGCGAGCAGCTCGACGGGCTCTTCCCAAGGAAACACTTGGTCCTCGGCTTCCCGGCGGGGATCCAACGACATGTCCTGAGCAAACAGGCGGTAACCGGTCCCTTGAATTCCGATATGACTGCCGTCGCGGTGATAGCGATCGCGGCCAAACCCATATACGGTAGTCTCTTCGAGCGTGTCTCCAGCGAGGACAAGCAAGCGGCCGCTTGGGGCGAGGTTGCCCATGGTGTACCACTGTCCCCAGCCAGCCTTCATTTCCGAACCGACCATCCAGTACGTGCGATGCCACCAAGAGTCATCAAGAAATCCGGCCGCGCTATGGAGATGCGGCTTGCTCTCTTCTTCCGGCGCGCCATCCAGGCTGAATCGGAGATGACGCATGAAGATGGAGCCCTCTTGCGCGGATAGCACGTCATTCAACGCTCCGGGCATGCTGAAGCCCGGTGTTGGCTGGGGAAGCGGATGAGGCTGGTGGGTGGTCTCGGGATCCCGGCTATGGACGATCGTGCGCGAATGTTCCTCGCCGCTTGCGGCATCGAGACGAACCAGCACGATGCCGCCATCCAAATAGCCGGACCGGCCGGCGCTGGCATACACCACGGCCTCGTCTTCGGGTTGTTCGTCCGCGGGCAGCACCACAACGCTGCCGTGCACCGGCCAAGCCGACTCCAGCTGGCCGTGCGCCACGATGAGGCGCTCCTTTGGCGCCGCGCGGTAGCGCCACACGAGCGCGCCGTCCTCCGCGCGAAGGCAATACACCCATCCGTCAGCCGAACCAAAGAACACGCGCCCGTTCCAAATCGTGGGAGGCGAATCGATGCGGCTGTCCGCCGTGAAGCGCCACAGGCGTTCCCCGCTGTCAACGTCCAAGGCGTGCAGCGTGTGCGCATCCTTGGACGCCACATACACGCGGTCACCCGCGGCCACGGGCGGCGTGAGCGGCGCCTCCAATTGCGTTTCCCACGCGGCAGCCAGCGTTTCGTGGGGAACCTCGGCGTCCGTCGAACCGCTTCGCGCGGGGCCGCGGCGATAGGTGGGCCACTGTCCCGCGGAATCGTCCAGCGGTTCCACGTCACCATACGCCGGTCCCCGTTCCAGCCGCTCAGCGTCCCGGTCAAGCGCCTCCAGGTCCACGGGTTCTCCGGCCGCTAGGGCATGGAATGAGTTCAGCTTGGCCAAGACGAAACAAGCGCAGGGATGCGGCGGAACGTACAGCAGGCCATTGGCGGGAAGCACCCCGTACTGGCATTCGCCGCGGACCCAGTGGTTGGCGATGGCGCCGCCGCTCTCCACATCCGCGAACTCCACGCCGCTCCGTCCAGTTATGAGGTAGCGATCCGTCGCCTTGTGACGGTAGCAGCGGGCGTGGACCATGATTGGATCATAGAATTCCTCGTCGTGCGGCCGCGTGCGCTTGACTTCTCCTGTGTGCGGATCGCGTCCCTCGACAATGCCCGCTGCGCTGGCCTGAACGAGATCGCCCGACCAGACCAGGCCATCGGCCACAAGCACGTCGACTGGCGCGTTGTAGCCCTCGCGCGCCGGGGCGGACCACAGCCGCTCCCCGGTGTCGGCGGAGAACGCGATCAGCTCGCCCTCCGGCGCTTGGCCGCCCTGGGCGGTCACGGTCCATTCCACGGGAAAAGGCGCGTCACCGGCGGGCTCTTCAGGGGCCTCGCGATCGGCCGACAACACGACCCCGTCGTACACCACCAGGCTTGGCGCCGTCCACGCGGGCCGTTGACGGGC
>PUOI01000167.1 GCA_003552765.1 Candidatus Hydrogenedentota bacterium
CTGCCCTGCCGGCTTCGCCGGTGGGCGAGCGGGACTCGCTCTTATCGGCCCAGAAAGTCAAGAGGCCCACGCCTCATGGTTGCCGACAACGCCCCATCCTGCCCCCGGCTCACGGCTCATTCCGAGGCCGAAGGGACTGCCGCGCCCTTCCACCATGACCGGGTGGGCTACAAACTCGAGCAGCCGCGGGACATTGCCTGGTCCGACTCGAAGCGCAACGAGATCCGGTTCACCGGCCACTGCTTCAACCCGAGCACGGGGACGTATCACGCCCGCCACCGCGAGTACCACCCGAGCCTGGGGCGGTTCGTGCAGCGCGATCCGCTGGGGTATGTGGATGGCCCCTCATTGTATCAATACGCACGAGCTAAACCTACGCTGGGGACCGATCCCTCAGGCCTTATAGTAATTTTCGTGCATGGCATCAAAAATGCCTCTTCGCGCCAAACAGAATTTATTCGGCATGGGATACAAGGTTACCTACGCGCCAATGACTTGCCACTTCAAGCAGTAGTCCATTTTGAGTACGGCCCATTTAATGCTGTAGCTGGCAACATGGGAACCCATTACCAACACAATGAAGCCGTCGCGCGCGCACTTCATGATTTGGTTAGGCAACTACAGGATCTTCGAGACACGCTTTCCTCCGAAGAGTCACCTTGTACGGAGCCGATCCAGATTGTCGCTTACAGCCACGGCACCTCTATTGTCTATGAGGCGCTGTCCCAAGGCATGAGTGTGGACCGGGTCCTTTTGTTGGGAAGCAACATAAATAACAAACAGACGTGGACGAATGAGCAATTGACGAATGCCGGAGATCTCGTGAACTTCTATAGTCCAAGGGATCGACATGCAGGCCTCGTCAATGGCGTCGGTCGTACTGGCATATCCCAATTGGATAGACTGCCGGAAGATGCTGTGCGGGCTGGGCAAGGGGAATTCAGTCATCGACATGGTATCCATCCTGATTTGTTTGGACCGCATCGGGCCGCACACAATGTTCGCATCGAAGACGTAAAGCATGCAGATGAGGATCTCCGCGGACTCGAGCGCATAGAAGGGCTAACCGAATGGAGGTCGGCGCATCTAGCCCACGAGGAGTACGGGCCTCGCCTCGGGTGCGAATCGGATTGTCTTTCACGTAGGCGGCCCCTCGCCGAGGCGCCAATTCTAACTGACGGCATGGGAGGTCTTGTCCGTATCCGTACGGACCGCAACATGCGCTACCACTCAGGGATCGACAGCAGCGGTGAGCAAATTGAATAATCAATATAGCCTGTGTTTCCATGTATGTGTGAATCGCTGCCTTTGTGGAGACTGCCATCATGACCAGCACCATAATGAACGTGTCGAGTTTAGGTTCATGTATAACACTTGTATGTGTTGTATTCGGCGTTGCTTGCAGCGATAGTCGATTCAACGTTGTCGACGACGGGACAAGCATGGCAACGACTCACGAAAGCGCGTTACTCACACTTTCGCGTGCCAAAGAGGTCGCACAAACACTTGATATCGACAATGAGCGAAATATACTGCTATCGGAAATTGCCCAGCTTCAAGCCTGTTTCGGTGCTGCCAAAGATGCGGCTGACACAATAGAAGATATTGATGCCGTTTCTACGCGAGACAATGCTCTCCAAGCAATTGTCCGCATCACGGCCAATCAAGGCCGCCTTGAGTTTGCCGTAAAGCATACATCTGCCATTCGTAATGTTGACAAACGCGCGCGTTCATATATGGACGTAGCGGAAGCACATCTTATACACGAGCAGTCTGCGTCGGACCTTCTTGACGAAGTTGCTCGGTTGCTACAAGGAGAGAAGGAAGCAATCCAAGCGCCGCGGAGCGTGTCGCTCTACGCCGACTTGGCGGTACTCAGGGCCCGAGTCGACGATGACAGGACAGCGCGGAAGAATCTAGAAATGGGCAGGAAACGCGCGCTTGAGACGGACGACCCGCATTTTCGTGTTGAGGGTTCGCGCAAGATTGCTAAGGCAGCAAGTGCAAGCTGTGAAACGAAGTTTGCGAGCAACGCGTTGCTTTTGGCTCGCAGTGAGGTACAGCATCATCCCCATGCCGAGGTGCGTAGCGATCTTTATCGGGAGATCGGGATCGCTCAAGTTGGCATTGGAGAAGTTGATAATGCATTTGAAACGTTTGAATATTCAATGCGTGCGATTCAAATGGAACCGCCATTTCGCCAAAGCACATTACTCAGACGGCTAGCTATTGCTCGCGCTGACGGCGGCGACTATAACTTGGCATTGGAAACTGCGAAGCAAATTGTCGACAGCAAGATCAGGGCTCGCGCATTCCTGGACATTGCCGTTGTGCCTGAGATGAGTGAGGAAGACCGGACAGTCACGTTCGGCAAAGCTATTGCTGCGGCAGATGAACATGGAGACGTGGTGGCACGGTCTGCGTTGTATTTAAGTATTGCGGAGGCGATACATGAGACAGGAGACTCGGCGAAGGCCAGACAAATGGTTGCTTCCTCACTCGACTTGGTACGCCGAGGAGAGCCGGGATTATCGCAGACGATGGCTTACTGCTCTCTTGCGGCAAGTGATCTGACCGAGGAAGATGACGAAAGGGAGTTATTTCGAGAAGCCTTAAAGCGAGTTGAACATGTCGAATCGAATCACGAACGGATTCGAAGCTATGAATATATTGCATCTGTGCAATTGAAGGTTCGTGACAACGAAGGTGTGCTGGACACTGCAAGAAGGTTTGAAGGGGAGGATGTCGACAGTGAAACCATCACCAAGGCGCGGGCGTTAGTCCACGCTAGAAATGGGGATATTGATAAGGCATTGGGTCTGGTGGGCCAAATTGCCTCAGCAAATTATCGAGATCTTGCATACCGGAACATCGCAAGGGAAGAGTCTGGAAGGTCATCTAAGCCGCCAAAGTGGGTAGAGGCAATTGACGAGTCGCGGGGACGGCTTAATGCATGGCTTGGTTATGCCGAACGAGCATGCGAAAGGCGTTAAAGGGGGAAAGGGGACATTCTTTTTTCCCGCCGCCTTCATCTCGTAGCGCCGCCCCCCGCACAGATCCCAGCGTGCGGCACTACCGCCCTGGGCTCCTACCTCGGGTGATGGCGAGAGGCCGGAGGCGGACAGAACCGCCGCGCCCTGCCACCTACAAGGGGCAGCGCGACCGGAACTGGATGGCTTTGCGTGAGAACCACCGGTCGGGCAGGCGCCGAGCGCGGCTTGGTGTGATCCCACCTCTGCGAAACTCTGCGATCCTCTGTGGTTGAAAACTGGCTCGCCTGGACGGGGCCGCCGCGGCGTGGAGATGAAGGATTTACCGCAGAGGGCGCAGAGGCGGGGAACAGGGGATGAGGGCACAGAAGGCTCATTGGGCCGTGGCCATGGGGATCGGGCCTGACCGTCTCGCCCGCCAGGCCATTTCATGAATCCGCGTCAATCCTTGCCCAGCCAAAGGCAACGGCGATGGACCTTGCGCAAATCCGCGGCCAATGATGCTCCTCCGCGGACATGGAAGATCAGCAAACTCGTCCGCAGATTGACACCGATTTACACAGATTCAGGAGCGGAGCGGGACTCTGGCGTATCGATCACTGCGACACGGCGGCTCCAGACACCCCCCCGGCCAAATCCCATTTCCAACGCTTCATCAATCTGCGTCAATCTGCGGACAATTCTGCCTCCGCGTTCGATGAAAGCGCATAAACCCATCCCGACCGGGGAGCCAGCCAGGATCGACCCGCGAGAAGCATCGTGCGTCCGAGCTGACCGTCTCGCCCTTTCCCCCCTTGGCCATTCGCCGGGGGGTGGTAAAATACGGGGGTGAGCGGTGACACCGCCGCGCTTCCCCGCCGCCTTCGCCGGGGGCGGAAAAGCGGTCGGGAGTCTATAGGGCGTCCGTGTTGGGCCGGCGCCCGTCTGGGCATGGGGGGACTGCATCCGAGGACCGGCCTGTATGCAATCTAACTCCCGACCCCTTTTCTCAGCTCGAATTGGTTATGGGTGGTTTTCGTATCGGTTTGAGGAGAGGTTGTGGACATTGGATACGGGTGAACTTGGAATGTGGTTTGTCCCAATGTTTTAGGTACAGGATGTGTGAGCGAAATGAGAACCAGCGCAGTCGAAATGGCTTGGCGATCTCGAATGGCGCGGAATTACGGTGCCATTGCTTTTGTTCTACTCATTGGCCCGTTTGGATTCGGGCTTTGGAGAACAGGCATTTCTGACCTGAATGCTGTCAGTTTTCTACCGCCCCTGTTGGCCCTCTTGGTCGGTATCGCCTTTGTTTACATGTTCACTGCTCATTTGGTGAATAAGACAAGAATCGAGGTCCAAGGGCAAGCCGTTCGAGTATCTAATGGGCCTCTGAAGTGGCCCTGGCTGCCTCGGAGGTTGACTGTCGATCCCGAACAGTTCCAGTGCAAACGGTGGCACTGGCACGAATATTATTATTATTTGGCGGCCAAAGTCAAAGGGGCTGACACAATCAGATTGACGCCGTGTATTGCGGACGAAGCAAGAGTCCTGAAAGTCGCTTCGGAGCTCAATCACGCACTCGGGGGGATGGAGGGCGAAAACGAAGGAGACTATGAGCCCAAGTCTCCCGGTGGTGGTGGAAACGTGGAATCATCGTCCATGAACGTTGCACGGATCCTGGCGCGGCCTTTTACCCTCTCGCTGCCCTTCCTCCTGTTCGCGCTCATTTTCATCACCATCGGAGTCGGCTTGGTGAAACAGCAGGCATATCGGCTCACTGCATATCAGTCGGTGGCCGCCGAGGTTCTGGAGGTGGGTATCGATCACAGCACGGGCAGCGACGGCGCGATCTACCGCCCCCGTGTCCTGCATCGCTACGAGGTCGACGGTCGCGAATATACCAGCGACAACGCGCTGCCGATGGACATCAGCGGATCGGACCAAAGTTGGGCACAAAGGATCGTGAGCCGCTTTCAAAAGGGTGAGAAGGTCACCGCCTGGGTCAGCCCCGAGGATCCGAACAGGTCCTACCTCGTGCGCGAGGTGAGTTTCTTGCCCTACATGGTGGTGCTGTTTGCGATGCTCTTACTGGCCATTGGTGCGGCGGTCATGGCCGAGACACCGAGCAGGGCGAGGCTGACCGCTTCTCCACAGCGGGGCGTCGAAGGCTTCTACGCGCTGGCGCCACTTGCGCCGCGGCGGATCCAAGTCTTGGCCGCGGCAGGGATCACCATCGCGTGGTGGCTGATCGGCCTGGCCGCCTTCGGCCACTACCGGGGCCTCGGCGGGGAGTTAACCACGTTGGCGAGCATCGTGCTAGGGGGCTACTCGATACTCGGGCTGGGGGGCATCGGCATCTTTGTACGCAACCTGCTGCTGTGGTGGCCGGTGCGCGATGCCCTGGTGCTGATCGACCGGCCGAGCGCGAGTGTGGGTGAAGATTTGGGTATATACGTGGAACGGGTGCTCAAACGCGGCCTGAGGGTCAACGCCATCGAGGTCGGGCTCGTGTGCGAGGAGCACTACAAAGATCGTAGCGGCAACAAGATCGGTTACCGCCAACGCGAGCGCTATCGCAGCGAACAGAAGCTCGAGCCCGTCGATTCCCGTCCTGTAGTTGGCGAAGCCGTCCGCTTCGTCGGCACGCTCCATCTGCCGACGGATCAGCCGCCGTCGAAGCACGGTGGCGACTACCCGCGGTACCAGTGGTTCATCACCGTCCACACCGACATCGCCAGCGGCCGGGACTATAAGGCCAAGTACCCTCTGACCGTCGACCCGGCGCGGGCAAGCGGGCCGGGGAGTCCGGACAGGGCAACAAGTCAGGGGGGGCGGGCCTCGGAGAGGGCTACGTAAGCCCCCTCCGAGTTCCGTGATTTTCACAGCTGTGGGGGTCCGCAAGGACATGAGACACCGCCCTGAGAATCGCCCCATTCCGGCACGGGCGGAAAAGGGGTCGGGAGTCTATAGGGGGGTCCGTGTTGGGCCGGCGCCCGGCTGGGCATGGGGGGACTGCATCCGAGGACCGGCCTGTATGCAATCTAACACTCCCGACCCCTTTTCTCGGTCATGCAATGTGGCGGGCGCTATTGGCGTGGCGCGTAAAAACTTTCGTTGGCCGCAACGGCTATCGATTCGTTCACGCAATCAAACAATTGCTCGGACACACGTTCGTATTCCGCATGTTCTGGTTCGTCGAACCCCATGTCATTCCAAGACCCCATGCCGCCGAAGACCCATGCCTGCTGGCATGCATCAAGAAGAGTCCGTGCTTGTGGTGAAAGCAGATCGGTTGGAGCCAGATCGTGGTGATATGCGTGACGATGGTCGCCTCCCGACTCCAGCGCATCCAATGCCTCGGCGAAATACTGCGTAAAAGGACCGCATTCATGTTTGGCCGAGAAGGCATGTATCTCTCGAAGCGCCTCTTCCAAACGAGAGCTTGCTTGCTGGATGTCAGGTGGTCCAATTTGAGTTGTTGGGCCTTTGGATACGCGTCCGTAGGTCACCCGCCAAATTCGCTGTTCCGGGGCCTCCTGATTCCACACTTCCCATCGGGCGATCCAGAACTCACTTTGATTCCGTCGGCCAAGAACCTCCATGTACCAGGTCCCGCCACCATGCACGAACCCTGCTGACATGCGGTCTGACATGTCTGGATCGTTCTGGGCTTCTCGATGCAGTCGAATTCCAAGGCTGCCGGTCGACTCAAGGTGTGCGAACCACTCTTGGGGCGTACCTGCAACGGCGACTTCTTTCGGCCTGCCAAAGAGCGACTTCTTTACCGCGACAAACGTCACCCGATCACAGAACGCGCAGGTGGAGTTACCAGGGAAGAAATCGCCCGCATCAACTCCATGCAGCGACGCATTGCCATGACAGGTCAGGGCTACAATTTGTGCGATCGGTCCGTTCATTTTAGTACAGGCCTCATTTGGGCGGCAGCTTGATGTTCCTTCTTGGGGATTATCGCAATTCGGAAGGATAGCCGCCACTCAATCACCAGCGGTTC
>PUOI01000520.1 GCA_003552765.1 Candidatus Hydrogenedentota bacterium
CTCATGGTTTAGCTGTCTGCGAACCCATACCGGCGAGAAAGCTAACCGCGAATGAACGCGAATTGGCGCGAATTAACTACTAGCATTGTATCCACAAGTGGACAAGTATAGTGCACAGATATAAATAGTTATATGGATTATATTTGAAAATATGCACGCATTGTTTCGTGGGCCAATGCGTCGGATCGGCAACACACTCACGTCTTTGGTGCAATTCGCGTTCATTCGCGTTCATTCGCGGTTTCTCCATCCCCGGTTTCATCGCGGACAGATTTGCCGGCGGGGGCGTGGGGGCGATACAATACGAATGGCATGATCGTGGGCTTTTGGCCTCGGGAGCATGCGTTACCGCGGAGGGTTAGGATAATTGGTAATCCACCGGTCTTGAAAACCGGCGCCTTCGGGCTTGTGGGTTCGAGTCCCACACCCTCCGCCATTTTTGTGCGTTGCATGAACCTAATCGCCGGGTAAAGGCGATGCTCCAAGGAACAGCATCCCCCTTCAGAGGGCCAGGGGATGTAAACGCCCCGCACCCCGCCCTATACGGCGGTTGAAGATGGACCGTTTCCTGATCCGCCTGGGCTGGCTAGACCAAGAAACGGTCTTACTCTCCCGCGGCCCCGTCAGTCTTCGAGATATCCCTCAAGATCCTCGCCGTCCAAAATCCAGGCCAGATTGAAGCGGGCCACCTGTAAGGCGGAATACATGCCGCCGGGACCGCCTTCGAACTGGAGATAGATGAGGCCTTCGGTGGGCGTGTCGTCCCGGCCCACGGCCAACGACGAGTAGGCGCTCGGCCCTTCGTACACTAGCCGTTTCACGGGCCATGTCTCGCCGCCGTCAAAGCTCGCCCAGACCGTAATGCCCTGGCGCGCATCGGTTTCCTCGTCGAGATTGCTATAGATGAGGATGTCCTCGTCTTCCAGCGGCAAGCGAACCACGCCCGCCATGCAGCCATAATACGTTCCGCGCGGGCCGTCGGGCAGGTCTTCGGCCACGGCGGGGTTCCGCCATGTGTGGCCGCCGTCCTGGCTCCACGCCACGCGTCTCAACGCGTCGGTGGCCATGTGTATGCGGGAGTTGTAATGGATGGTCCCATCGGACAGCTCCGCCACGGCGCCTTCGCCCGTGCCTAGTACGGGGAAGGGGTGGCTGGTGCGCCAGGTCGAGCCCCCATCGTCGCTGTAGATGGCGCTGTTGTAATGGTACGGCCACCATTCCCGGGCGTTGTCATCTTCCGGCCCGAGGACGCGCGCGGCGATGAGAAGCCGGCCGGCGTGTTCGCCATGGCGAAGCGTGATGCCGGAATCGGCCCCGTGCGTGGAGCCAACCCCGCCGAACCCGTCCGGCTCGATGGTTATGTCTTCTTCTTCCCACGTTTCGCCGTCATCCCGGCTGCGGAACATGCGCCTGCCTTGGAAAACCATGACATCGCCGCTCTCGCTGTCCACCACGGCGGCCCCGAGGTGCGCCTCTCCGCCGCCCACTTCGATAATGGGCCCCCAAGTCTCTCCGCCGTCCTCGCTGCGGCGCACTTCGATCGGCGCGTTTTGCGCCCGGAACGCGAGCACCGTTCCCTCCGTGGTCACAACGATGCTGGGAAAGCGCTGGCCCTCGTACACTTCTTGCATCTCGAAAAACGGATCCGCCTCGCCGTGCCAGGCGGCTGCCGCAATCCCACCGCCGGATAACGCCACGCCCAAACCTATCAAACAACTCCACGTAATCGCTCGCATTGAGTTACCCTCCTGTTGGTTTCCTAGCATGCACAGGATCCTTATACGGGGGCCGCCAAGGCAATGTCAACCGCCCTCTCCAATCGCCGGGTACGTGCGCTGCTCCAGGGAACAACATCCCCCTTGATCCCGTTTCGCGCGGGAATTCCCCGATCCAAAGCCGCCACACCGGGTGAGCCGCAGTTCACCCCCAGGTGAACGGATCAATTCCCCCTTTGAAGGGGGTGGCCCGAAGGGCCGGGGGATGTAAACGCCCCGCACACAGGCCTCTCCGGGGATTGCCGCGGCGCGGAAAGAGCGTTGGAGGGCATGCGCGGCGGGAATTAGTAATTAGTTGACAAATAGCATGTGGCGTGCTAAGTTAGGTGGCATGGGAGACCCAACGAGATGATTTCACCGGCATTGCTCGCGATAGCGGCGGGACAGCTCGCCGTGTACATTCTTCTTGGCGTGCTCCTCTGGGGCACGGGCATCGGCGGCTTTCCTCTAGGCACGTTGGTTGTGACAGGCGTCATTTTGTTCTTCGCCGCCCGTGTGTTGTGGGTGGGCGTCCAGTTCATCTTGGCCTATTTCGGCCGCAGTCCGCGCACCGAGGAAACCCGGCTTGGCGTGATTGGCACGATCTACATGGTGCTGGCGGAGATGGCGGTCTACTACCTCATGATCGCGCTCCTCAGTCCCTTCGGCCGATTCTTTCTGGCGCGGCGGCATCCGTTCATCGTGCAAGCGGGCCAACGGCCAGTCCTGTTTCTGGCGGGCTACATGGCGAACACGGGCATCTGGGTTCCGATGGTCCGCTACTTGATGGGGCGGGGGCTGACCAACGTGTTCACGTTCAACCTCAAACCCAAGTTTGGGGATATCGACGAGTACGCGCGTCAGGTGTCGGCCTACGTGGATCGCATCTGCAACACCACGCGCTCCGACAAAGTGGTGATCGTGGCCCATAGCATGGGCGGACTGGCCGCGCGCGCCTACATCGAGCGGCTTGGCGGCGCGCGCCGCGTGGCGAAACTGATCACCATCGGCACGCCGCATCATGGCACGTGGCTGGCGCGCATCGCGCCCGGCGTCAACGCAAGCCAGATGCGCGTGGGCAGCGCATGGCTTGGCGAGATGAATCGCGACGAGAACTACCGGAACATGGTGCCTTATGTCTCCATTTTCAGCACGCACGACAACGTCGTGTTTCCACAAACCAGCGCGGAATTTGGCAAGGCCCGCAACGTGGAGATCGTGGGCATGGGCCATTTCTCGCTCGTGGTCAGCCCGGAAGTAGGGCGCATTGTCTACCGCGAACTCGCCAGCGCACTCGCGTCAAGCGGAGCTTCCAGCGAACCGGTCGCGCGCTTGCAAGGGAACGTGGCGGCCGCGCATCGTGTTTGAATATAGCAGTCCAACCGTGTAACAATTCCCACCCCTGCTTCTGTATTTTACCCCGGCGTCACCCCTGCTTTTCGCACAACCTAAGTGAGCGGCTCGCAGATGCAAAGTGAAGGCTTGGCTCCTCGCCGGAGACCATGGGGAGAATAGCCTCTGTTTTGTTCAGGATGGGGCCTTTCCGAGGAAGCTTCTGCAAGTCGCTTAAGTGTTTCCATAAACAATATATCAATTACGTAAGGAGGTATCTCATGGCGCGTTTGTCTGGTAAGGCCCTTGTGGCTCAGGGCGGCGGTCCCACGGCGGTGATCAACCAAAGCCTCGTGGGGGCGGTCGTCGAGTCCCGAAAATTCTCCGAAGTTACCCACGTCTATGGCGCACGCCACGGTGTGCGAGGCATTGTGGACGAGGATTTTCTAGACCTGACCGAAGCCACCACCCAGAACCTTGAAACCCTCGCCGTGACGCCGTCCTCGGGCCTTTCGTCCACGCGCGACAAGCCCGACGTGGATTACTGCAAGGAAATCTTCAAGGTCTGCCAAGCGCACGATGTCCGTTTCTTCTTCTACATCGGCGGGAACGACAGCGCCGACACCTGCCGCATTGTGCAGGAGGAATCCGCCAAGGCCGGGTATGACATGCGGGTGGCGCACATCCCCAAGACCATCGACAACGACCTTATGGTGACGGACCATTGCCCCGGGTTTGGCTCCGCGGCGAAATTCGTGGCCCAGGCCTTCGCGGGAGCAAACCTGGACAACCGCGCGCTGCCCGGCGTTTACATCGCCATCGTCATGGGCCGGCACGCGGGTTTCCTTACCGCTTCTTCGTGTCTGGCGCGCACGTATCCCGACGATGGGCCGCACCTCATCTACGTCCCCGAACGGCCGATCACGAAGGAGCAATTCGTCCAGGACGTGAAGGGCGTCTACGAGAAGTACGGCCGCTGTGTCGTGGCCGCGTCGGAAGGCATCGTGGACCCCGATGGAAACGCCATCGCCTCCCAGTTCACGGGCGGCGAGAAGGACGCGCATGGCAACGTGCAACTCTCCGGCACGGGCGCGCTCGGCGACCTGCTTAGTTCGTGGGTGAAGAACGAAACCAACATCAAACGGGTCCGGGCCGATACCTTTGGGTATGTGCAACGGAGCTTCCTTGGCTGCGTAAGCGAGGTGGACCAGGTCGAGGCCCGCGAAGTGGGCGAGAAGGCGGCGCACTTCACCGTCGCGCACAATCGGGACGCCTCCGTCGCCATCCGCCGGATCGGCGATTACGCGGTGGAGTACTTCCCGGCGGAACTGAAGGACGTAGCCCGAGTAAGCACCGACATGGCGAGCCACTACCTGAACGACGCCGGCAACGACGTGACGCAGGCCTTCGTCGAATATGTCCGGCCCCTTGCGGGGGCTTTGCCTCCCGCGACCCGGATCTCCGCGCCGAAGGTCGCGAAGATTCTCAAGAAATAGGCGGCCGCAAAAGGTCCGGTTTGAGCAAGGCCCCGCGTGTCATTCCTGTCATGGGAAGCGCCAGCGCGGGGCCTTGCGTTGGTTGCCTTTGGCGCGCTGGATTGGGAAGAATACGCCATGCGGGTGTGTTGGGGAAGGTGACTCTCTCGCAAGCCAAGAAGAGCCGCCGCTCCGGCGAGGGGTATACCCGCTTCGGCGGCGGCCAGATACGTGTTCCAAACAAGGAGACATTCATGATCGAACGGACAGGTGAACTGACTGCCAAGGGACAACCGTTAACCGTTTATGGCCCCAAACTGAAGCCGGGCGATAAGGCCCCCGAGTTTGAGCTTGTGGACACCAACCGCGGCACGGTGAAGCTGTCGGACAGCGCGGGCAAGGTGCGCCTTATCAGCGTGGTTCCCTCCCTGGATACGAGCCTCTGCAACGACCAGACCCAGCGTTTCGACGCGGAATTGGCCATCATGGGTGAAGACCGCATCGTGTTTTACGCCGTGAGCGCGGACTTGCCCTATGCCCAAGCGCGGTGGCGCGACGAGGCGGGCGCGGAGTGCGTGCAACCCTTGTCCGACCACCGGGAGATGAGCTTCGGGAACGCTTGGGGGACACACGTCAAGGAACTGAGGCTGGAACAGCGCTCCGTGTTTGTCGTGGACGGAGAGGACGTCATACGCCATGCGGAGTACGTCTCCGAGCAATCCAGCCCCCTGGACTACGACGCCGCGCTGAAAGCCGTGAAGGAAGCAGCCGGGCTAGGGTAATCCTCCAGCGGTTGCTCAACACCAACCCTCCACCATGGACCCCACAGCAAGCACGGACCACGCATTCCGGGCTTTTTCGCGTACTGGGATTGGCGTGAGACGGCATGATCGCGCTTGGCAGGGACAGTTGAATCTCGCGGCTATTGCAGACTAACATTGGGATTGCGGCTACGCCGTAGCATGGCGAGAGGCGGAAGACTGCGCCATGCCGCCAAAAAGCTCACGGAACAAACCAAACACCCGCTGGCCCCCAGACTGCACGCGCCAAAGGATTACCCCCGAACTTGACCCATCTCGAACCGCATTACCGCATGACCCCGCCCGATCGGTTGCCCGCGAAAGAAAAGCAGCCGGTGCACGCCGTGTTGCACAATGTCCGGAGCGCGTTCAACGTGGGCTCCATCTTTCGCACGGCGGACGCCGGCGCCGTGACGCGCCTTCACCTCTGTGGCTACACCGCCTGTCCCCCCAACGCGAAGCTGCAGAAAACGGCGCTGGGCGCGTTTGACTACGTGCCGTGGACGCATCACGAGACACTGGCCGATTGCATCAACCATTTGCGGTCCGAAGCCATCCCCATCGCCGCCATTGAGCGGGTCGAAGACTCAGTACCCCATACCCGCTACGAATGGCCCCGTCCCGTGGCGGTGGTGTTCGGCAACGAGGTCAAGGGATTGACCCGGGAGGAGCTTGATGCTGTGGATACAGTGGTCAGCATCCCCATGCTCGGCCACAAGAACACCATCAACGTCGCCACGGCCTTTGGCATCGTCCTATTCGACATCCTCCGGCGCTGGCAGGCCGTGTGACGCCATGCCAGCGATCGGATGTCAGCACGCCCGCAACAGAATCGCGTCAAGAGGCCCAATATGCCGAAGAAAGGCTTTATCCCCAACAAACTTCGACCGTGGATTGAGGCCAGGGAAAAATCCCGGCTATCCCACGCGCAGATTCAAATGGCCCGCGAATTGGGCATGAATCCCAAGAAGTTTGGTTCTCTCGCCAACCATAAGCAAGAACCTTGGAAGACCCCATTGCCGCAGTTCATCGAACAATGCTACGAGAAACAATTCGGAAAGCGCATGCCAGACGACATCCGCTCAATCGAGGCGAAGTTCGGCGCCAAGCACGGGAAGAAAGGGAAAGATTGAGGACCCAAGAATTGGCCAGAGGAGAGTATACGCCCCAGACCGCAATTCCTTCGGAGCGATTAAGAAATGGCTGCCGGACCACTAGGCCGTCGTCGTTGATGGCGCGGAGATTCGTGAACGCATGAACGCCGCCCCCTGACATTAGCAAAGGCGAAGGTGCATGCCCTGTGTGATCATCTCGGTAAGCAACCGCCCCCCCGGCGTTTTCACGACGTGCGCGGCCAAACTTTCACTCGCCGTCATCGGTAGCACTCCGTCTTTGAGTGCTTGCCTCTCCCGCCTCCCGCGACGGCGTCATTCTCGTGACTGGTTGGTCAGGGGGCGGACGAAGGTCCCCCGGGTGCGGCTAGTGACGTAGAGCTGTTGCGCGTGGACGGCGAATAGGGCGTCCACGATGTGCCCCTCCGTGACCTGCGCGCTGCCCGCCGTGGCCAAGGCGTTGCGTATTGCGGGGCCGTGTTCAAGGATGGCTTCCCGGTCGAATCC
>PUOI01000422.1 GCA_003552765.1 Candidatus Hydrogenedentota bacterium
GGCGCCGCCACGAATTATCCGCTTGCCCCGCTCACGTTGTACAAGGTGGGCGGTCCCGCGCGGCTCGCCCTGTTGCCCCGCTCCATTGACGAAGCCTGCGCGGCTTACGCATGGATGCGCGAGCAAGGCGAACCCACGCTCGTGCTCGGCGGCGGCTCCAATGTGCTCATCGCGGACGAGGGCTTTCCAGGCATCGTGCTCATCACCACGGGGCTGAACCAGCTCGCTCCCCTCGGCGCGGACCGCTACTGGATCGAGGCGGGCGTCGAGCTGGACACGGTCGTCCGTGAACTCATGGTCCCCGAGAATTACGAAGGCGCGGGCGCGCTGACCGGCATCCCCGGCTCGGTGGGCGGGGCCATCTACATGAACGCGGGCACCGTCAACGGGTCGGCCTGCGCACTCTTGGAATCAGCCGAGGTCATTGACCCCGATGGCCGCCGGACGGTTCCCATGGAGCCCGCGCTTTACGGCTACCGGGGTCAGGGGTTCTGCCCGCCCGGCGGACTCATCCTCGGCGGGACGTTCCGGTTTGAACGATCCGCTACCGGCCAGCAAGCGATCTACGAGCATTACATCGCTCGCCGGAAACGCACGCAGCCCCAGGGCAATTGCTGCGGCAGCGTCTTCAAGAATCCGCCCGGCGAGCACGCGGGCCGGCTCATCGAGGCCTGCGGGCTTAAGGGCGAACGCCGGGGCGGAGCCGTCATCAGCGAAAAACACGCCAACTTCATCATGAACGACGCCAACGCATCAAGCGAGGATATCCTCGCGCTCATCGCCCTGTGCAAGGAACGAGTCTGGGACGAATTCGGCATTGCGTTGACCGAGGAAGTCTCGATAATCAGGTGAGCGTCACTCAGTTGGGCCGTTGCACACTGCTCCGAAATGCGGCCATTGCAACAACACGCGGCCTCGTTTATCATGGGCGGCCGATAATGGCGCCGTGTGGCGGGAGCGGCTCGCGAAATCGTGTGTGAGCGGCCCGAGGCAATACCGAGAAAGGGATAAGATGGCAAGTACGCCCTCAATGCACGGCTTGTTCGAGCAAGTCGTCCGGGAAAACGCGTCGGACCTGCTGATCAGCGCGGGCGCGCCGCCCATGCTTCGCATCAACGGCCGCTTGATGCGCACGCGCGGCGAAAGCCTGACGCCAGAGCAGACCCGCGAGATGATCTACTCCTTGCTCACCGAAAAGCAGATCGCCCATTTTGAAGAGTACAAGGAGCTGGACCTATCCTTCGCGGTGGGGCGTAAGCATCGTTTCCGCGTCAACGTGTATCTCCAGCGTCAGGCGGTCACCGCGGCCTTCCGCCCGATTCCCGACGAGATTCCCACGCTTGACACCCTCGGACTGCCCCCTATCATGGAAGAGTTGGCCGCGGCCCGCCAAGGCCTCATCCTCGTCACGGGTCCCACCGGCCACGGCAAGACAACCACGCAGGCCTCTCTCATCGACGTGATCAACCACAAGCGCGAAGGCCACGTCATCACCATTGAGGATCCCATCGAGTTCGTCCACTACCACCGGCGCAGCATCGTTGACCAGCGCGAGGTCGGGGGCGACACATTGGGATTCGCCCAGGCCCTGAAGTTCGTGCTGCGCCAGGATCCCGATGTCATCCTTATCGGGGAAATGCGCGACCTCGAAACCATTCAGGCCGCCCTGCGCGCCGCCGAGACGGGTCACCTCGTCTTGGCGACCCTGCACACTAACGACGCCATCCAAACAGTGGACCGAATCATCGACGTGTTTCCGGGCGAACAACAGCAGCAAATCCGGTTCGTGCTCAGCATGACCCTGCTCGCCGTCGTTTCCCAACGCCTGCTGCGCAAGGCCGGGGGCGAAGGCCGCGTGTTGGCCTGCGAAATCTTGCGCAACAACACCGCCGTGGCCAATCACATCCGCGAAGGGAAGACCCACCAAGTCCACAGCATTCTCGAAACCCACGGCAAGGAAGGCATGTCCACCCTGGACCGCTCCATCAAAGAACTCTACACCAGCGGACTAGTGGACTACGAGGAAGCCGCCGCCCACGTCCGCAACGTTCAGACACTCATGGACGTTAGTCCGGGATAGCCCTCCGTTCAAAGCGCAGTGGCCCCCCTTATCCCACGGTTTGCCAAACAGTTGACAGGCCACCGGAAGATTGTCATAGTGTAGCGGTGAGGTAATAATCCACAAAAGGGATTCTGTTCAACTGTGCGCATCCCCTAGCAGGGGAACGTGTGGAGGAGAGAGTCGTGACGGTCCAGCTACGCGAACGAATACTTCAGGAAGCCGAGTTCTCCCCAAACGCCGTGACGTATTACGTCATGTCGGCCACGATAGCCTGTGTCGCCAGTGTGGTGGGAATTCCATTTGTCATTTTCTTGCCCCTGTTGGCGCGCTGGTACTATCGCCGCTACTACCAGAACCTTCGGGTGGTGCTCACCAGCCGGGATCTCAAGGTGTTCCGCGGCATTTGGATGCGCGAAGAGAAGACGATCCCTTTGGAGAAGATCACCGATCTGCGAGTCTACCAGGGCCCCATCATGCGGCAGCTCGGCCTAAAGGGGCTCGCCGTGGAAACGGCGGGAAGCAGCGGCGCACAAGGCGGCGCTTTGGTGACGGTTCTCGGTATTGAGAACACCGATGACTTCCGCGACACGGCCTTGAACCAACGCGACCGCATCGCGGATCAACAAGACGCGGCATCCGCGCCCGCGCCGGTCACGCCCCAACCCGCCATGAACGAAGCACCCGCCTTGGAGACCTTAAACGCCATCCTTGATACCCTGCGGCGTATCGAGGAGCGCCTTTCGCGGGAACCCCAACCTCCAGCGCGCTAGTAGAGCGTCCAGGTTAAACTTATTGAGAGGGGTAATGATTGGTGAGCCCCGAAGTGAACTCGCTACGAGGCGGCATGGCCTGGAAGCCCGCGCCACCTCACGACCAAGACAAACTGAATCAAGGCTACCAAAAAGTTAGGGACTGAAGGGGTACAGTCGCCTGTCTATCAAGATGGCCCAGCGCGAATCCCCCGTCGCCTCGCAGAAATGCTTCTCCGGCAGTTTCCGGTTGTGGCCTATGGCGGTTGTGTGCGAGAACGTTTCAGTCTCCGGAAACAAATGAAGAGGAGGGTAAACGGCGTTGTTTCAGCGCCGGCTTGCATGACACACAATCCATCCAACACCGAAGATACGCTCGCCGCCCAGGTGCTTCGATTGTTCGAGGAGATTCACCCCTTGGACCGCGTGCCCCGTGCGGGATACGTCCTGCGGGGCGTGACGGAGCCAGAGTCCGTGGCTGCGCACAGTCACTTCGTCGCGCTCATGACCCTGTTAGTGGCCGAGGCGCATCCCGCGTTGTTCGACCGGGACAAAGCTGTGAGCATGGCGCTCATTCACGACCTCTGCGAGTCGCGGTTCATGGACATTCCCATGCCTTCGAGCGACGCCTATTTCCACGCCTCCAAGTCGCAAGCCGAACAAGATGTGACGGAAGATCTGCTGGGAGGCTTTGGCGAGCGGTTGCCAGCGCTGCATGCCGAATTGCTCAAGGCCGAATCGGCCGAGGCGCGCCTGGTGCGCGGATTGGACAAGGCCCAGATGATGGTGAAGGTCATGATGTACGAGCGGGAAGGACGCGGAAGGCTGGAGGAATTCTGGACCAATCCACGCAACTTCGCCGACTTCGGACTCGAACCAGTCAGCGCGCTTTTCGACGCCATCTGCGCCAAGGCTGGCCGTGAGCGGCCCCGATAGACGCGGAGGTTACAGCGGCTCCAATCCCAGCGCCGAGAGGCGGCCGGTCACCATTTGGCTGTCGTAACGCGCTTCCCGAAACTCCACGCTCCAGGGATTGGTTTCGGTGTTGATGAGGGCGTAACGGGCTGCGCCATCTTCGTTCATGCCCGTGCTGCCAGGATTGACGAAAAGGGTATCCCCCACCCGGCGCTGAAAGGGGATGTGTGTCCGGCCCAAGATCACGACGTGGCTGCGTGCTTCCTCCCACTGGCGCTGAAAGCGGGATTCGGGATCATCGGGGTGAAGCCCCTCGGACTGGCTGGTCAGGGTCCCATGACACACGGTGATGCCAAGGCCTTCCAGGTGAAGATAGCCGTGGCGGGGGAGGCTGCGGAGATATTCCAAGGTGTCTGTGCGGGCGGTCTCGTGTGTCCATTGGACCGCGCGGAATTCCGCATCCCCCCACTTCTTGCGCAGGGTCTGTTGCTTGCGTAAGAAGCGGACGGCGAAGCGATCCCGCTCCCCCTGGACCGAGAGGATCTCCCGGCTCCGGAGGATGTCCACTACCTCATTAGGCCACGGGAACCCCACCACACAATCGCCGGTGTTAACAATGGTGTGTATGCCGGCTTCGTCAATGGCTTCAAGCACCGCCTCCAAGGCGGGCAGATTCCCGTGAATGTCGCCTAGCGCGGCTAGTATCATAGAGAGCATCCATTACAAAGGTTGGGGAAAGACATCTGGCGAAACGGGGGTGTATGATATCATTTCGTCATCCGGCGCCGCCGCTTTTGGTCAACAAAATCAGGGCGTTGAGACAGCCCCCCGCAAACGCAAGGTTGACAAACGGCTCGCTAACCTGTATCAAAGGGTGTTAAACGTTCATTCCGGCGGCATTCAGGGAGGGACCGCACTTTCCCGGGGGAAGCCGCTAACTTGATGCGCCGCGACCTGAGGCGTATTCTCTGTTATTCGCAATTGCCATTGAGAGCAAACAGGAAGGAGCAAACAATGCCACCCAAGAAGAACACGTCTACCAACACAACCGAAAAAAAGCCCATGACAAAGGCGGAAATCTTGTCGCACCTCTCCGAGAAGACGGGCTTGCCCAAGAAACAGGTCTCGGAAGTGGTTGATGAGTTGGTGAACCTCGCCTACCAAGAAGCGAAAGTGGGTTTCAATCTGCCTGGCCTCGGCAAGCTTGTCGTGCAGCGGCAAGAAGAGCGTAAGGGCCGCAATCCCGCAACGGGAGAGCAAATCACCATTCCCGCCAAGGACGTCCTCAAGTTTCGCATCTCGAAGACCGCCAAGGACGCTATCACGCCTCCGAAGAAAAAATGACGCGCCAACTAGCCTGAGCCCAACAAAAAACCGGCTTGCCCTTTCGGGAGGTAGGCCGGTTTTTTTTGTGACCGCAAGGAGGGGATGATGGTGCCGGGGAAGGGACTCGAACCCTTACTCCCGCGAGGGGAACCGGATTTTGAGTCCGGCGCGTCTGCCAATTTCGCCACCCCGGCACGAAGGGTAAGCGCGCGTAGTATAGCGCGAACCGCCTCCGATTATCAAACTTGGGAAATGCCCCCTATCGAAACCGTGGCGGCGGCGCTAATCCGTCCGCGGCGGTCCCGTCATCTCAGGCTCCTCGAGCCTGTACAAGGTCACCCTCGGGAGGCCTCCTGGAGGCGTGTACGTTTTGTGCGTGAGCCCCCCCTCCGTGAGCTTCGTGGACAGGGCCATGGCCTCCTCCAGCTCGACATGGTGAAGCACAATCCACGCCAACCCCTCCCGGAATCCGTGTGTCTGAATCACGGATACCATGTCTTGTCTGGCTTCAACGGGGATAAATCGGGGCTGAAATCCCGGCCATTCCATGTGCCACCAATTGTATTCGCTGCAAAGCCCATAGATAAGAGGGTGAACGTAGACGGGAACGCCTAGAACAGGCTCCGCGGCGATGCGCTCAAAAACGGCGGGATAGTTCGTACGCATCGGCCCTGGATAGGCGAGGTGCGCGTACGCGCCAAGACCGAGCACTAGACATGCAGCACCGGCGCGGACACCCGGCTTGGGCAGCGCCGCAAACCCACACCCCACCAACACCGCCCCGGCAAGGCCGCAGTGGATCATGTAGTAGGGCGCCAGCATCCACCTCCAGACAAAGGAGAGCACCAATAGGGTGGCCATGGGCGCCACAAGCCAGACCAGCGCATAGCCCAAACCAAGCGGCTCCGGCGCCTGGCCAGCGCCACGAACTGAAGCGCCCCGGCCATGGCGGCGCCACGCAAGATAACACGCCGCTATTGCGCCACCGAATAAAACTGGCGCCCACACCGGCGCCAGGCTATTCGGCAACACATGGAGATGGAACAACCCCGCAAAGAAACGCGCCCCCCACCCCACATGGGCGAGAGTTGGCCCATCCAGTGCGGGAATCACCTGTTCCAGAACCTCCCAGTTGATGGTCCGAATCCACAGCACCGCGAGAAGAATCACAGCGGGCAATTGCAACGCCCCCCACCCCGCCCAAAGACGGACTTGCCTGCCCCGGAAGAGCCAGAAGGTCAGGGCTTGGGCCACGAGCAGAACCCAGCCCAGGAGGTGGGTCCAAACCACGGCGAAATTGGCGGCCAGATGAACACTCCACCACGGTATGGACTGGCGAGGAGCGTTGAGCAAAACCAGAAAGGCGTAACTCGATACGGCGGCGGCAAACATAAGAAGGGCGTAGGGACGTATCTCAATGGAGTAGTAGATGTGAGGCTGTGTTACGGCCAAGAAGGCGGCGGACGCCATCCCCGCGGCTATCCCGCTCGTGCGGCGCGCAATGAGATAGGTCACAGCGATGCTCCCCAAACCAAATATGACGGACAGCATGCGCATGGACAGCACACTCGGACCGGCTATCCACTGTCCCCATACCCAGGCCACCGCCGGATAAAGGAAAGCTGTTGTCGCTTCCCAATTGCGCACATGTTTCAAGTAGTCACTAAACGCGGACTCTTCCTCAAGGGGAACCAATATGTTTATTTCGTCCGCCCACGGCGCCTCCGCCTCGATGCCGTAAAGCCGCAAGCCGAGGGCCAACACGAGCATGAACAGCAGGCCGAGCACTTCACGCCAGTGGCGCAGAACCAACGCC
>PUOI01000543.1 GCA_003552765.1 Candidatus Hydrogenedentota bacterium
ACGAGGCGAAAGCCCGGGATGGGCTCAATGCCATGCGCGCGGGCCGTGTCAACGACATAGTTGACGCGGCCCGGCGGACCAGGACAACAGGCGAGGGAGGTCTCCACGCCTTGCTCCCGCAACGCGATGCAAAGCCGGACAGCGGGCTCGGCCGGGCCGGTCCAGCGGGAGTTGCTAAAGAGGTGGAGCGCCTTCATGCCGCGGATTCGGCGGTGGGGGCCTCGTCGAAGCGCACGGAGACGAGCTGGGACACGCCCCGCTCTTGCATGGTCACGCCGTAGAGTGCGCCGGCGGCGGCCATGGTCTGTTTGTTGTGGGTGATGACCACGAACTGGCTCTGGTCCGTGAACTCGGTCAGCAGGTTGAGGAAGCGTCCGATGTTGGCGTCGTCGAGGGGCGCGTCCACTTCGTCGAGCACACAGAAGGGGCTTGGCTTGGCCTTGAAGATGCTGAAGAGCAGGGCGATGGCCGTGAGCGCTTTTTCGCCGCCGGAAAGCACGCTGATGGACTGCGGCTTCTTGCCGGGGGGGCGGGCTTCGATTTCGATGCCGCTCTCCAGGGGATCGTCTTCATTCATGAGGTAAATCCGGGCCTGGCCTCCGCTGAAAAGCTGGCGGAAGTAGATGCGGAAATTCTCGGCCACGGTCCGGAAGGTCTCCAAGAACATCTCCCGGATCATCTTGTCGCTTCGGGCCACAACGGACATCAGCGTCTCGCGGGCCTTCTCCAAATCCTCGGCTTGGGACACAAGGAAGTCGTGGCGTTGTTCGAGCGTTTCGTATTCCTCGATGGCGGTGAGGTTCACGTCGCCCATTCGGTGGAGTTTGTTACGGAGATCGGTGACCTGCTCTTCCCGGGTGGCCTCATCGTAGTCGTCCGTGCCCACATCATCCGTCGACAGGGCTTCCAGCTCAAGCTCGTACTCCTCGCGGATGCGTTGCTCGAAATACGTGACGCGATCCTCGTCCTTGGCCAGCGTCATCTCGAGACTGTGCGCGCGGGCTTGGGCGTCGCGGCTGACTTCGCGCAAGGCCCGCAAACGCTTTTCCAGGGCGTCCGTCTCGTCCAATAACCCCTTCCGGCCGCCCTCCGCCTCTTGCGCCCGCTGTTGAGCCGCTTCCCGTTTGGCGTGGAGTTCCTGGAGCCGCTCTTGATTCGCTTCAATGGCTTCCTGCAGCTCGCCTTGCCGCTCCTGCAAATTGCCCGCCGTGTTCTGGCGCTTCTCCGCCTCGGCCACGGCATTGTCGTGTTCTTGCCGCAGGCGTTGGGCTTCGCGCCGGGCTTCCTCGCAGCGTTGGGTCAACTCGGCATGCCGCACCCGCAGGTCGGACAGGGCCTTGCCGCAGGCGGCCAGGGCTTGCCGGGCCTGGTTGGCGGCTTCCTGGGCCTCGGCGATGCGGGTTTGCAGGGCTTCGTCGCTGGTTTCCAGGTTACTCATCTCGGCGAGGGCGGTCTCGTGCTTTTGGGCGAGTTCCGCGCGCCGCTCCAGCAGGGTGTTGCGCTTCTGTTCTAGATTGTTTCCAGACTGTTTCAGGTTGTCGAGTTCCGTCGAAAGGCGGGCGATCTCGACCCCGGTGTCGTTCAAAGCCTTGCGCGTGGCGCTCTCTTCCTGTTGCACCGCCTTGATGCGGTCGCGCTGTTGCTGGATGGTTTCAGCCAGTTGCGCGCGCCGCTTTTGGAACGCTGTCAGCTCGTTCTCGGCGCTGGCGACAAAGTCCTCGAGTTCGGCGATTTCGGCGCTTCGACCCAGGAGTCCACGGCTTTCATGGCGCGTCCGCCCGCCGGTCACCGCGCCCGCCGACGTGACCACTTCGCCTTCCAGCGTTACAAGCCGGGGATACCGCCGCAACTCGCGGGCGATGCGGATGGTGTCGTCCAGTGTTTCGACGATGACGGTGCTTTGCAGGAGGTACTCGACCGCGTTGCGGATGCGGGAATCGTATTCCACGACGTTGATCGCGAGACCGATGACGCCGGTCTGGCCTTCGAGCGCCCGGCTCTCGTCGCGGATGCCGCCCCGGATGATGTCGAGGGGGAGGAAGGTGACGCGGCCCGCGCGGTTGCTCTTGAGGTAATTCACAGCGGCCTTGGCGGAATCCGCGTTGTCGACCACGACGTTGTTGATGCTTCCGCCTAGCGCCGCCTCGACGGCTTTCTCGAATTTCTTCTGCGTGGAGAGGAGGTCGCCCACGGGGCCGATGACGCCGTCCAGGCCGCCCCGGCCCTTGCCATGAGCTTGCATGACCGCGCGCACGCCGGCGGCGAAGCCTTCGTAACTATCGCGCAGCTCCCGCAAGGAATTGAGACGCGCTTCTTGACTGCTCTTCTTTTCGCGAAGGTTTTGCCAATTCTCATCCACTTTTCGGAGTTCGGCCGCGGCGGCTTCTTGCTCCGCGGTGAGTTGCTCGCGGTCCGCCTCCAAACGGGAGAGGGCCTCCTGTTGCTCGTGGTGACGATTCTGCGCCTGCTGCATCTGGCGCACCAGGTCCTCGCGGCGGGCGTCCTCGTTGCGCCGCTGCTCGTCGATGGCGGCGACCTGATTGTCGACGTGGTCCAGGTTGGTGCGCAGGGTTTCGGCTTCGGTCTGGACGCGGTTCCGGTCGTTCATGCTGGCGACGGCGTCGGCCCGCATGGCCTCGTACTGCTGTTCCGCCTCCTGGACCTGCTCCTCGATGCGCGCGTACTCGGTCTGCTTCGCTTCCACCTCGGCCGCGGCCTGTTCGACCTCATGCGCCGCGGTCTCTGCGCGGGCTTCGGCGGCTTCCGCCTCGGCGAGGGCGTTGGAGGAACGGGTGAGCAGGTTTTCGCGTTCGGTATGGGCTTGGTTGATCTGTTCGCCGGAGAAATCGAGTTGTTGGCGTTGCAGGGCGATCTCGCGTTCGAGTTTCTCGATTTCGGAATCGACGCCTTGCACCTCGTCGCGCCGGGCCGAAACCGCCCGGTCGGATTCGAGGCGCTTCAAGCCGAGGGCTTCGTGTTCGCGCTCCAGCCGCTCAATCTCCGCTCCGATGCGTTCATGCACGTCGCTCGCCACGGCGTAGTCGGCCTGCATCTGGCGAATGCCCGCCGTGAGCTGTTGAAACCGGAGCCACGCCGCGCGGATTTCGAGGTCGCGAAGTTGCGCGCTCAGTTCCTTATAGCGGATGGCCGCGTTGACTTGCCGCTTGAGGCTGCGCATTTGCCGCTGGACCTCGGCGATGATGTCGTGCAAGCGCAGAAGGTTTTGCTCCGCGGAGTCCAGCTTGCGCATGGCGATGCGTTTGCGGTTCTTGTACTTGATGACCCCGGCCGCTTCCTCGAACAAGGCCCGCCGGTCTTCCGGTTTCGAGCTGATGATCATGTCCATCTTGCCCTGGCCCACCATGGAGTAGGCCTGGGTGCTGATGCCGGTGTCCATCAGCATTTCCTGGATGTCCTTGAGGCGGCAGGGGGCCCTGTTGATGAGGTATTCGCTTTCGCCGGAGCGGTATACGCGGCGGGTGATCTCGACCTCGGCGAAATCCACGGGGAGCTGGCCGTCGGCATTGTCGAATACGGCGGAGACCTCCGACATGCCCATGGGGCTGCGGGTCTCGCTGCCGTTGAAGATGACGTCGTGCATGTTGCCGCCGCGCAGTTCCTTGGCGCTTTGCTCCCCCAGGGCCCAGCGGAGCGCGTCCAGGATGTTGCTCTTGCCGCACCCGTTGGGGCCGACGATGGCGGTGACGCCGGGTTCCAACTCGACCGCGGTGCGTTCGGCGAAGGACTTAAAGCCCGTCAACTCAAGCCGCTTGAAATACATGAATAACCGGAAGCTCCGTTGGTTGTCCTTGGATCACCTCGAATTGCGCGCCGGTGTGCTCGACGGAGCTACCCGGCGCCGCACATCACCCGTTCGATGCTCGTGGCCATGCCGCTTTCGGGATCCGCCTTGATCACGACGCCGCACAGCACGGGCCGTTCATTCGCGACGCGGAATTCGACGGGCATCCCCGTCAGGAAACGGTGAAGCACCCGTTCGCGCTCCATGCCGATGACGCTGTCCATGGGGCCGGTCATTCCCACGTCTGTGATGTAGGCGGTTCCCCCGGGCAAAACCCGTTCGTCTGCCGTGGGGATGTGCGTGTGCGTGCCCACCACCGCGGTGCATTGCCCGTCCAAATGCCAGCCCATGGCCACCTTCTCGGCGGTGGCTTCGGCGTGGAAATCGACCAGCACGAGCGGCGTCTTCTCCCGGAGACGCTCCACTTCCGCGCGGCCCCGTACAAATGGGCAGTCCACGGGGTCCATGTACACTCGTCCGATGAGATTGAGCACCGCCAGCGAATGACCAACGCTGGTGGGAATGAGCACACTGCCCTTGCCGGGCACGCCATCGGGATAATTCGCCGGGCGCACGACCGTGGAATAGCTGTCGATGGCGGCAACCAATTCCTTCTTGCGCCACGTGTGGTTGCCCAGGGTCACGGCGTCCACGCCCGGCGCGATGATCTCATCCAGCAGCTTCGGCGTTATCCCGAGCCCCCCCGCGGCATTCTCCCCGTTCACCAAGACTGCGTCAAGGGCGTGCTCTTCCCGCAGGACCGGCAGCCACTGCTTGAGCGCCTGCCGGCCCGGTTTACCTACAATGTCCCCGACAAATAGGATGTTCATTAAGCGGCCACGGTCACTTGGCCGTTTCCACGGCCCGCGTCTCGCGAATCACCGTCACCTTGATCTGGCCGGGATAGGTCATATCCTCTTCCACTTTCCGGGCCACTTCGCGCGCGAGTTGATAGGCTTCGGCGTCGCTTATCTTTTCTGGCTCGACGACCACTCGAATCTCCCGGCCTGCTTGCAGGGCAAAGGCGTTCTCCACGCCGGGGAATCCGTCGGCGATGTGCTCCAGTTGCTCAAGCCGTTTGATGTAGGTCTCGACTGTCTCGCGGCGGGCGCCCGGCCGGGCCGCGGAAAGGGCGTCGGCGGCTTGCACCAGCACCGCGATGACGGAATCCTGGGGAATTTCGTTGTGGTGGGCGCCCACGGCGTTGGCGATCAGCTCGGATTCGCCGAACTTCTTCGCCATGTCCCGCCCAATCAAGGCGTGCGAGCCCTCGACTTCCGGGGTGACGGCCTTCCCAACATCGTGGATGAAGGCGGCGCGCTTGGCCTGAGCGACGTCGACGCCTAGCTCGGCGGCCATGATTCCGGCCAGACGGCAGACTTCCTTGGAGTGTTTCAAGACGTTCTGGCCGTAGGAGGTCCGGTAATTTAGCCGCCCCAGCAGCTTGACGAGTTCGGGATGATAGCCGTGGACATCCACTTCCAGGCACGCATCCTCGCCGAGTTGTTTGATGGTCTGGTTGACCTCTTGCTCGACCTTCTGCACCATCTCCTCGATCCGGGCGGGATGGATGCGGCCGTCGCCGAGCAGGCGTTCCAGGGTGATACGGGCCACTTCGCGGCGCACCGGGTCGAATCCCGACAGAATGACGGCGTCCGGGGTATCGTCGATGATGATGTTGATGCCTGTCGTGTTCTCGAGCGAACGGATGTTGCGTCCCTCGCGGCCGATGATGCGGCCCTTCATCTCGTCGTTGGGCAAACTGACCACGGCGATGGCGGTTTCCGCCACATGGTCGGCGCCGCACCGCTGGATGGCCTGCGCGATGACCCATTGCGCCTTTTTGTGCGCCGTATCGGTCATCTCGTCCTCGATACGCTTGAGCCGGATGGCGCAGTCCCGCTTCACCTCGGCCTCGAGCTGGTTGAACAGCTCCTTGCGCGCTTCATCGGCGCTGTAGCCCGAGAGTTCCTCCAGCTTCTGGGTTTGCTGCTCGATGAGGGCCGTTACCTTATCCCGCTCCTCATGCAAGGCGGCCTCGCGGTTGGCCATGTCCTTCTCGCGCTGGTTTAGGTCGCCCGCTTTCTTCTCCAAGGCGTCCGCCCGATTGTCCAGGGCTTCTTCCTTGGCGATAATCCGCTTTTCGAGGGTTGCGATCTCCTTACGTTCTTGCCGGGCTTCCTCCTCCATCTTGGAGCGAAGCTCGAGTTCCTTTTCCTTCAGACTCGTATTGGCTTCCTTGATGATCGAAGCGGCTTCTCGTTCTGCATCCGAAATCTGCTGCGCGGCTTCCCGCCGGGCTTTGCCCAACAGTCCGTTGGCCACGATGCGGGCGCCCACGATCGTGACAACCAGGCCCAGAACGATGCCCACTCCGATCCACAAAATATCCTGCGGACCCATAGGCACGTAACTTTCCTCCATCCCCAGCATGGGGTATTGTATTGCCTGTTCTGGCCAATGGTTTGCGGCGCGACGGACGCACGAGCCTGTTCACCTCAACGGCGCATATCCACTCCCTCTTCTCCGCAAGAAAGGAGATCAAGGACAAGGCGAAAATCAAAGATATCTGAAAGCCACCATCGTGGCAAAGGCTAAACATGGCGCTATCCATCCTGCGTATGCTGGCCGCAAACATGGCCAGGTAAACTGATTCTGAATGCTCCACTTTCAGTATAAGAGGTCGGGCGGAGTAAGTCAATGCGGCGTATGGGATTGCGGAACACGTAGGGCGAAGTTTATGCAGTATGCGTAGTTTGGTGCCGTGGCAACTCCCCTCCGCGCAGGCAGCGTGCGAGGCGTAAAGACGCCGGGTACCGCGAACAACGCGGGCCTGTGGATTCTTATACTTGAACTCCAGGCGGCGACGGGCTAGGATGGACCGCGTTGGCGAGGGGAGGAAAGGGGGATCTCGGAGAGGATGCTGGCCCGTATACAATCGAGCGCGATCTTCGGAATTGAGGGCATGCCGCTGTCCGTGGAAGTGGATAACTACCACGGGATGGAGAAGCTTACCATCGTGGGGCTGCCGGATGCCGCGGTAAAAGAGAGCCAGCAG
>PUOI01000258.1 GCA_003552765.1 Candidatus Hydrogenedentota bacterium
CGTTTCCGGCGCGGGGTATACGAAGACGACACCGACGAGTGGACTTTCCGGATTCGCGGAGGGACGCACGTCATCGCGGATCATATCACCGTCACCTGGGGCATCGACGGCAACGTAGGCGTTACCCGCATGGACAACGCCACGGTTCAGAACAGCGTGTTGGCGAAACCGCTCTGGGATTCCATTCATCCCAAGGGCGTCCGGGGCTACGGCGCGTTGGTTCGCGGCAGGCACGGCGCCAAGTACAGCTTTCTGCGCAACCTATGGGCCAACCACCGCGCCCGCGTGCCCCGGCCCGGCAACTACGTGAGCCACGAAGAAGACCCCGACGGGTTGCTGATGGACTTCCGCAACAACGTCATTTACCAAGGCGTCGGCGCCAACTACGACGAAGACACCATTACCCTGTACAACATTGTGAACAACTATATCCTCACGGATTGGCGCCTGATTGAACGCAGCCCCTATACCAAAGGCCATTTCTCGGGCAATTATCAACGCGGAGCGGAGGTCGAGGACCAATGGGGTTTGCTGGACCCGGGCGCGGAAGTGGACCGCGAAGAACATGAACAGGCTGAGCCTTTCGAGACGGGCGGCGTCACCACCCTTTCGGCTGAAGAGGCTTGGCGTGAAGTGATGGACACGGCCGGCGCCTGGAAGAGGGACGCGCACGATGAAAACGTCATCAAGGAAACCCTCAACTATCATCGCCGGGAAATCGAGGGCGGTGAGCCGGAATACGAGCTGCCGGATTGGTGGACCGTTGGCGAGATCGATTCACAAGAAGAGGTGGGCGGCTTGCCTGAACTCGAGTCCGTGACCATCCCAGAATGGATTGATTCCAACCGGAACGGCATTCCCGATTGGTGGGAGGAGGCGAACGATCTGGACTCGGACGATCCGGCCATCGCCAATGAGGACAGCAACGGCAATGGATACACCAACCTCGAGGATTACATCAACGACTTGGAGGCGATCCGGAAGACCCACGAAATGGCGGCCGCTGGACAGCCTTGATCAGGGGAGCGGGAAGAATGGCGGAGAGGGTGGGATTCGAACCCACGGTACCGCGAAGCGGTACAACGGCTTTCGAGGCCGCCGCCTTCAACCACTCGGCCACCTCTCCGCGTGAACTATGCATAGGATACCAGACGAGACGGGCTCTTGCCAAAAAGATGCCGGTCTGCCGATGAATGGCGAATAGTGCGGCGGTTCTGTCTTGATCACTCCAGTAGATCGCCAGCGCCGCCAGACCGCCATCTCCGTGGCGTTCCCAAGCAATCCGACAGGCCGCGCCGGGTTCCGTCCGCCCGGCCCACACCCCGCACCTCGGGCCCAAACACTTACCTAACTGTACATGCGCCACCATGGTTTGCTATCCTTAGCCTCTCGCCTGGAGGCTTGTCCTCCTACCGCACTAATTTTTTTCCTAAATCCAAACAGCCGCCGCGGGCGCACGATCGCCCGCCAAGACAAATCGCGGCCCCATGCCGTTTACCTGACCGGAAAGGGAGGTTCCGCACCATGAGCAAGGTTCTGATCATCGGCGCCGGCGGCGTCGGGGGAGTTGTCACCCATAAGTGCGCCCAGGCGCCGGATGTGTTCAGCGAAATCACGCTGGCCAGCCGGACACTTGAAAAGTGTGAGCGAATCCGGGATCAGATTGATCGCCCCATTGAAGTCGCCCAACTCGACGCGGACAACAGGGACGAGGTGATCGCGCTCGTGAACCGCGTGAAGCCAGACTTGATCATCAACGTGGCCCTGCCATACCAGAATCTTTCCATCATGGACGCCTGCATGGAGACCGGCGTGGACTATCTCGATACAGCCAACTATGAGCCCCCCGAGGCGGTCACGTTCTCCTATACCTGGCAATGGCCGTACGAGCGTCCGTTCCGAGAGAAAGGCATCATGGGACTTCTGGGATGCGGTTTTGATCCGGGCGTGACCAACATCTTCTGCGCCTATGGGTTGAAACATTACTTCGACGAAATCCACACCATCGATATATTGGATTGCAACGCCGGAGACCATGGCCGGTTCTTCGCGACCAACTTCAATCCCGAAATCAACATCCGGGAAGTAACGCTGCGAGCTAAGTGGTATGAAGACGGGGTTTGGCAGGAAGGCCCTCCAATGACCACGCGGTGGGACTTTGACTTCCCCGAAGTGGGCTCCCATCCAACCTATCTCATGTATCACGAAGAGATGGAGTGCCTTGCACGCAACATTCCCGGCGTCAAGACCATCCGGTTCTGGATGCATTTCTCGGACACCTATATCAATACGATGAATGTCCTCCAAAAGGTGGGAATGACCCGCATCGATCCGGTCTATTACGAAGGAAATCCAGTTATTCCCGTCCGCTTCCTCAAGGAGGTCCTCCCCGAACCCGCCAGTTTGGCGGAAGGATACGAAGGAAAGACGTGCATTGGGTGCCTCTTGGAAGGAATCAAGGATGGGCGGACCCGCCGGATCTTCATCTACAACATCTGTTCCCACCGGAAGGCGTATGAGGACGCGAACTCCCAGGCGGTGTCATACACTACGGGCGTACCCGCCATGATTGGCGCCAAGCTTATGACGCAAAAGGTATGGCGGCGCGAAGGCGTGGTTCATCCCGAGGAGCTTGACCCCGATCCATTCATGGAAGGTCTCAACACCTACGGCCTGCCTTGGCATGTAGAGGAGCGATAGACAATGCACACGAAAAAGAAGGCGGCGAAGAAGCTTGCCGCGAACGACGCATTCGAAGTGGCGCGCTCAATAGACGTTAGCAGCGCGCCTTCACCATGTTACATCTGCGACATGGAGGCGCTGGAACGCAACTTGGCCATCCTGGACAGGGTTCGCGAGCGCACGGACTGCCGCATTCTCTTGGCGCTCAAGGGATTCGCCATGCATAGCCTCTTCCCCACATTGCGCGAAACGCTTCACGGCGTCTCGGCGAGTTCCGTGAACGAGGCCCGGCTGGGAGCCGAGGAATTCGGCGGCGAGGTGCATGTATACGCGCCCGCTTACAAGGACGAGGAGTTACCGGAGCTGCTGACGATCGCTGACCACATCACGTTCAACTCCTTCAGCCAGTGGAAACGGTTCCAACCGCTAGCCGAAAAGGCGGGCGATTCCGTGTCGTTCGGCTTGCGCATCAATCCCGAACACAGCGAAGTCTCCACCAAGCTGTACGATCCCTGCGCGCCCGGAAGCCGGCTGGGCGTTCCAAGAGGGAAAATCGAGCCAGCTTCGCTCAACGGGCTTGATGGCCTGCATTTCCACAACCTCTGCGGACTCAACGCGGACGCCCTGGAACGAACGCTCGAGGCGGTCGAGAAGGGCTTTGGTCTGTGGATCGAGGACATGCAGTGGGTCAACTTCGGCGGCGGCCACCACATTTCCCGGGCGGACTACGATGTGGACCTGTTGTGCGACCTTATCCACGATTTCCAGGAGGGCTACAACGTTCAGGTCTATATTGAACCCGGAGAAGCCATCGCGCTCAATGCCGGAATCCTCGTGGCCACGGTGCTGGACATCATCGAGAACGAGGGTTCCCAAGCCATCCTGGACACCTCCGCCACGGCCCACATGCCCGATGTGCTTGAGATGCCCTACCGCCCCGAGATCGTGGGCGCGGGACAGCCCGGCGAACATCCCCACACCTACCGCCTCGGGGGGCTCACATGCTTGGCGGGTGATATCATCGGGGACTACAGCTTTCCAGAGCCGCTTGAGATCGGACAGAAGCTCCTCTTCACCGACATGGCGCACTACACCATGGTGAAAAACACCACCTTCAACGGCATCCAATTGCCCAGCATCGCCATCCACGATCGGCGCGATGGGGGATTGCGGGTCGTCCGCGAATTCACCTACGAAGATTACAAAGACCGGCTCTCGTAAAGCCTTCACTACGCACCCCAATCACCGGACACGGATTCGCAAGAACCGGGATGGCCGTTCCTCGGGCGGTCATCCCGCCAAGACGCTGATGTTACGTACCCCCCCTTCCAGGCTAGCAAGAGGACCCCTCCATTGGAAAGCGGACAACCCCGAGGAAGCCGGAGGAGGTATACCGCCTTGCGGTGTTAGTTCCTTCACACTAGGCCGCCACGCCCAATGAACTCGGTACAGAGCTTACGCAGGTCAGTCAGCCGTCACTTGTTCGGCGCCCTAGGGTGTGATAAAGTTGAGAGTAGACTGCAAGCCGTTTCCGATTCAGTGTACAGGTGTGATACAGGAGGCTTCTTCCCATGGGTTCCGTGCCGGAAAGAACGGGAGCTGCTGCAGTGCTGAATCCTTTGCTCGAACAAAGCGAATTGATGCGGGTGAAGGATAGCTTTTGGCACAAGCTGCGGACTTCAGGGCTCGACCGCCACTTAATGTCCCTAGTGGAGGTTTTGGAGCCAAGCGCACAGATTTTTGTCGTGGGAGGTTTTTTCAGGGACTGCGTCCGCGAGTGCCAAGAAGATAAGCGAATCGTTCCCAAGGACTTAGATGTTGTTGTCGATACCGAACGGCTTTCGCATGCTCTCTACAAGATTGGCGCTAGAGTTACAACAACCCCGCTCGGGGGGTATCGTTGGCAACCCAACGGCGTCGGCGCCTGGATGGACATCTGGCAATTGAAGGACACGATGTGGCTCAGAAACGAGACCGGCGTGCTTTCAATTCGGGAATATCTGGCCGGCGTGGATCTCAATATTGACCGAATAGCATTCGACTTCCAGGGCAATGTAGTGTACGACGATGGATGTCTTGCGGGTCTCGCTTCGCGTACGATTGACTTGGATGCCGCCATACGAATCGAGCACTTGCTTCCCTATGAACTGGTGCGAGCTGTTGTAGCCCACATAAAGACCTCCTACGCCTTCACCTCAAGAGTTACGCAGCTCATTAGGAGGTGCGACGCCATGACCTTGACCAAGGCTGGTGAGGAACGCTTGCCTTATGATGGTTATGGGGACGCAGTGTTAACTGCCACCCGATCCGTGATGCAATCCATACGGGTTCATGGGGATCCACAGCTAAGCCAAGAGGTATAAGAAGGTGGATTCCTTAAATCGCCAGGAGGCCATTTCCCTAGCAAATTCCGATTTCGTTGGCCTGCATCAACAACACGCCGCGGCTTGGGCTTCATTTAATCAGACTCTTCGAATCCTGGTAGTAATTGCTACGCTACCGTGGATAGTGGCTGGGACATTGGGACCCGAATACACCAGCCAGCTTACCATGCGGACGTTCTTAACAGAACTGCCGGGTGTTGTCGTGTTCACTCTTGTCTTCACTGCCATTCTTGGCATTGTGGGACATATCGTCCTCGTCCACAACCGCTCCAATATCATATTGTTCGCGCGAGCCCTTAACGGTTTACGGGCCATGTATGCCACGGAGCTTCCCGCGATTCAGAAGTTGATGCCAACGGACCCCACAATCCCAGTCATGCCAGAACGGGGTGGAATCATGCGGTTGCTATTCTGTGCGCTTGGTGGATTGAACGCGTTCTACCTTGGCATGGCGCCGCTTATTCTATTTGCGCAACAAGGGTTGGGCGGCTGGGCCGTTGCGGCCGGAATCGCCGTTGCCTTAATCGCTCTCGGTGTCCATGGCCTTTGGTACAAACGGGTTGCCAGACGAACCAGCCTAATAGCTGGTTGGGATCCTTCTCAAGACGTGTCTTAAGGCACGCTCGAACGCCACCCTTCCCCACTTTGGGAATATTCGTTCCAGCCTCTCCTGCAACACGATAGCCCAGAAAAGGTTCCTCTGTACTTTTGGATCGGGATACCGGAGTCCATTTTGGCGCCCACACCCCTCTCCACTCCCCAACTGTGACACACACCAACGCTAACAGTGCTCCATCTGCCGTCCGCAAGCTTGACATCCCCGCCGCGCTGTTTTAGTGTTTCCTTATCAGACAAAGAAACGAGGGTTCACAACCGAAGCGAAGGAGGATGTCATGAAACACGTTGCGTTTGGAGGACCGTTGGCGGTTATCGCCGTGGCGGGCATGGCTGCGCTGGGCTTTGCCGCGCACAGCGCCGGCGCCGAGACCTTGGGAACCATCACGGTGGAGGCCGGGGACGTGACGCGGGTGGAGCATCCGGTGTCCGTCGCCTTGCCGGAGGCGATCAACGCGCACCGGGCGTTGCATTTGGCCGAGATTGATGGGGATGACGCCCATCCCGTCCCTGTTCAAGTAGAGCCTGCCCGCAATGGAGAGCTTCCGCGGCTATGGTTCATTCTTGAAGGAACCACCGAAGCGGGCGAAACGCGGGAGTTTGAACTCAGTTACGGGCTGCCGGCGCAAGGAGAATCGGTGGAAGTAAGCTTCGACGATCAGTCCGTCTTCATGCGGCTGGGCGGACAAACCATGTTCCACTACAACCACCAGCACGTGCATCCGCCGGAGGATCTGGATCCCCTATATGCGCGGAGCGGCTACATTCACCCCGTCTATAGCCCGTCGGGTTTGCTTGTGACCGAGGACTTCCCGGATGACCATCCCCACCATAAGGGCGTATGGTTCCCCTGGACCCAGACTGAGTTCGAGGGACGCGACATCGACTTTTGGCATCTCGAAAGCGGCACGGTGCAATTCACCGGCTTTGAAACCGTTACCTCCGGACCGGTCTTTGGGCATGTGCTTGCGCGCCATGAGCATGTGGATCTCACGCAAGACGGAGGCCTCACCGCCCTCGACGAAACGTGGGATGTGCGCGCATACAACGCCGGCGGTCCTGACGAAGGCTGGTGGAAATGGGATCTGACGGCCACGCAGGAATGCGCCACGGATTCGCC
>PUOI01000245.1 GCA_003552765.1 Candidatus Hydrogenedentota bacterium
ATCGCCACGGCCGCGAAGAACAGGAGGACATACAAGACCTTGTCCCGCACGGCTTCACGAAAGGTGTTGTGGGCGACCGCGAGTATCCTCATGCGTACGCCTCCTCTTGTTGACGAAGGAAGTAGTTTTCCAGGGAGTCCTTGAGCGGCGTGAACTCCACCAGCTTGCCGTTATGCGCCAAGACACGCCCCGCCACTTCATTGGCGGCCTCCAGATCGCCCGCCTCGAAGTGTTCGCCTTGCTCGGATTGGCGCACATGGCGCGCTTGGGTCGCGATTTCCTTCACCGCCGCCGGAGTCAACCCCGCCGCCACAATCTCGACATGACTTATGTGATCCGTCAACAGATCGGCGATCGGTCCATGGGCCTTGAGCTTGCCCTGAACCAACACCCCCACGCGATCGCAGATTTGTTCCACGTCGCCAAGCACATGGGAACTGAAGAACAGCGTCTTCTTCTCGTCCCGCATTCGCAGGATGAGTTCCCGGATATGCCGCCGGCCTATGGGATCAAGGCCGCTCATGGGCTCATCCAGGATGAGAATGTCCGGGTCGCCGACGAGCGCCACCGCGAAGCCCAGGCGCTGCCGCATCCCCTTCGAGAAGCCGCGTATCCGTTGGCCGGCGATGGAGCCCAGGTCGAGAAGTTCGGCGAGCTTCTTCCACTCGGCGGCGCGCGCGGCCGCGCTCAGCCCCTGAAGCTTGCCATAGAAGTCCAGGGTCTCCCGCGGATTCAGGTACTCGTAGAAGTACGGGTTCTCCGGGAGGTACCCAATGCGCTTTCGCGCCTCGCGGGAACGCGCGGGTTCCCCGAAAAGGTAGGCCGTCCCCGCTGTGGGGCGCAACAGACTGCATAACAGCTTGATGGCCGTCGTCTTGCCCGCCCCGTTGCGGCCGAGAAAGCCAAACACTTCGTTTTCGCCTATGGCCAGACTGAGCGAGTCCAGCGAGGGGATGCCCCTCCGGGCGAAATTGGACCGGTACACCTTGGTAAGCGCTTCCGTCCGAATGGCGTCCATGGAGTCCTCTCTATTCATTCCTATCAGGGGCTTTAACGGCGCGGCCCGCCGGCGCATGAAAACAGCGACATATGAGCCTATGTGTCAACAAATGACTCTGCCGCCCGATCGCGTACGTTGAAACAGCTCCCACCGGGGTGTAGAATGCCCCTTCTCAGTGGGGAACCCAACGAGTCTCGCCGTTAACCTATACCAGCTAACAGGAATTGTGCATGCGTAAAGCCGAACGTTTACAGAAACTGCCGCCCTATTTGTTCACCGCCCTGCGCAACAAGATCAATGACGCCAAGAAACAGGGCATCGACGTCATCAGCTTGGCGATTGGGGATCCCGTGGACGGCACGCCCGCGCCGATCATTGACGCGCTGTGCGAGGCCGCCAAGCTTCCCGAGAACCATCGCTACCCCACCGACGAGGAGTGGGGCATGACGCCGCTGCGTGAGGCCATCGCCCGTTGGTATAAACGGCGCCACAACGTAAAACTTGAGCCCTCCAGCGAGATCGTGGCCTTGATCGGATCCAAGGAGGGGTGCCACCATTTTGCATTGGGCATGATCAACCCCGGCGACCTGGTGCTGGTGACGGATCCCGGCTATCCCGGCTACAAGCCGAGCATATGGTTCGCCGGCGCCGAACCGTATCCCGTGCCCATGTTGGAGAAAAACGGCTATCTTCCCGACCTGGGCTCCATTCCCTCCGACGCCGCCCAAAAGGCCACCGGTTTTTTCTTGAACTACCCCAACAATCCCACGGGCGCGGTGGCTACCAAGGGGTTCCTCGCCGAACTTGTCGAGTTCGCCAAGACCCACGATATCGCCATCTGTTATGATAACGCCTATAGCGAGATGGTATTTGGCGCGGAGCGGTTGAGTTTTCTTTCCGCGCCAGGGGCCAAGGAGGTCGGGGTGGAGCTGAATTCGCTCTCCAAACCCTACAACATGACGGGGTGGCGCATCGGCATGGCCAGCGGCAACGCCGATATCGTGGGGGCCATAGGTCAGGTGAAATCCAACACGGATTCCGGCATATTCAATGCCGTTCAATACGCGGGCATCGAAGCCTTGGATAATGGAGACGAGGCGATTGACCGCATGATGGAGGTCTACGGAGCGCGGCGGGAACGGGTTCTGAAGACCCTTCACGAGTTGGGGTGGACCTCCGAACCGCCCAAGGGGACGTTCTATCTTTGGATTCCAGTGCCCAGCGGACATTCCTCGGCCAGCTTCTGCGATTACATGCTGGAAACCTGCGCCGTTGTCGTGGCGCCCGGCGCGGCGTATGGCGAGTATGGGGAAGGGTATGTGCGCCTATCGCTCACCGTGCCCGATGACCGCCTCGACGAGGCGCTTGCACGGATGCGCGAAAAACTGCCCCGGATGTCCGTGGGATCGTGAGCGCAGGCGGCCGGCTGTCCCTAATGTTCGTTCGTCTCGCCCATTTGACTACAATCGCTCCGCCGTGGGCGGCATGCGGTAATCATCCCTGTGAGGGAACGCGCCGCTCTCCCGCGGGTGCGCGTGGCAGTGTCCCGAGGTAAACCATGAGCGCCTTTGGCATCGATGTGAACCCTGAAGCCGTGTGTATTTTTGACGAGCCCATGTCGAAACACGACGTGTTGGACGCCTTGGTGGCGGCACTGAGCAGGACCGGCATCATCACCAACATCGACGAGTTCCGAAAAGCCGTGCACGAACGGGAGGCCGTCATGAGCACGGGCATCGGCTCCGGCGTGGCCATCCCCCATGTCCGCAGCGCCTCCGTCAAGGAACCCCGGGTGGGGCTGGGACTGTCCCCCGCCGGCGTGGATTATGACACGCTGGACAATCAACCCGTTCACATCATCGTGCTTTTCGCCATGCCGTCGGGGTCGCAGAAGGACTACCTTGGCCTGCTCGCCCAAGTCATGCTGGCCATCAAGACGGAAGGATTCAAGGACAGGCTTCTCTCCTGCACCACGCCCAAAGAAGCCGTGGAAGTGGTCAACAGCACCGTGATTTGATGACAAGGGCGGGGTGATATGGGCCTCTCACCCTGCGTGTTTCGCTTCCTTGTCCGCCACGCGGCGGTCCGCGGCGATTGAGCTTCTCGCCAGATCGCGCGAAAACTGTATGACGGCCCCGATGGGCACAGCCAATCGATGCGATTTGAGCGGCACGCCTCCCAGACGGTACTATACCCCTAACTATCAACAGGAAACAGGTGGTATGACCAAACACAAGAACGAGCCCAAGCCTGAACAAACGCAACGGGACGACCAGGGGTACGTCGATTACTTCACCATTCTCGGTCTGAGCGAACATGCCAAGCCGGGCGACGTGCGCAAGGCGTATAAGCGCAAGATGAAGGACCTCGTCTCGGAGATCGGGCAAGCTGAGTTAACCGAGGAGCGCCGGTCGTATTATTTGCTGGAGATGGCGAAGCTCAACGCCGCCCTCTACATCTTGCGGGATCCCGGATTGCGGGATAGCTATTGGGAAGAACGAAAGGCGCTTATCGAACTGGAATCCAAATGGCGTCAGGCCGAGGAGAATGGTTCGGACGAGGCCGACACGCTCCGCCGTCAATACGACAGCCGCATCCGTGGGTTCTTGGCCCGTTACATGGAGGAACTCGTGCTCGAGGCTGGCCGCGACAAGGAGTGCGTCGAGGCCAGCGGCTGGGATGAGGCGCACGAACGCCATGCGTCGCGCTTGCTCCGCAACTACCGTCAGTCCATGTATCAGCAGATTCTCGAGCGTCTCCCCTATTTTGATCTCACCCCCATCACGTTTGATTGGGAGGAACGCAAGAACAAGGTTCGCAGCCTTCTGGAAAAGGCCCCGCATTAGACTATGGCTAGTAAGCGCGCCTCCGAACAGCATCACCATCATCCCGTGGACCCGGAAGAGGCCGCCGCGGCCTTCGCGCGGGCCATCCACGATGGCGACATCGTCAATTTCCGGCTCTTGTTCCAGCCCTTCTCCCCAGCCCGGGAAGACTCCATAGAAAGCTTCGACACCGCCAAGTACGATTATCTCCTTCCAGACTCGGAAATGGAGGCCGATCCCCGGTATCAAGAGTACTTGGAAAAGGTTAAAGAACCGGCGATCTGGGACCACATTCAGCAAGAACTCGCGGCGAACCGGCCCGCGCGCATGCCGGCGGAGCTGGTGTTGCTGCTGGCGGACCGGGCCGTGGAGCTGGGCAAATACACCAGCGCTTCCCTAGCCTACGAGCAACTTCGTATCCGGCAGCGGATGCAGGAGGAGTTCCTCGCCTTGGCGGACGAAAAGCTAAGCGAGGGCGACGTGAAGGCGGGGGTAAAGGGCTATCTCATCGGGACCGGGCTGGACTACAACTACTCCGCCTTCCCCGAACCGCTTCCGGCGGTGCCCAATTTCCAAACGCAGGCGCTCATCTTGCATGGCCGCTATCCCCAGAACCCAGAGGATTGCGTGGGGATGCTCCCGCCCGAGGCGCATCTCCGCCGCGCCTTTGAGTTTCTGCTCGGCAGCGCCGATGTGGCGGCCCGCCTGGACGAGTACAACTTGGAGACGCGCCTGGCGTTCTTCCGCGAACTCGTGTATGCGCGGGATCCCAAGTGGGACGAGTTCGCCGCACGCATGAAGGAAGCCGTCGAAATGGCCCGCGACATGCAGCAGCGCATCAACGAACTCATGGGCTCGGGCGATGGCACGTACGATGGGTTGGTAGAGGAAATCAGCAGCGAACTGGGAGACGATCCCCGCGCCATCTCCGCGAAATCGCTCGGCGAGGATCCCGATACCCCCCGGGAATGGTGGCAGTACCTTAAGGACTTGGGCTACCGGAGCCCGCCCGCGGTATTGTTCGTGGCGCGGCAGTTCGTGGGGAATTCCGAAATCATCGTGCCTAGGTACGTCATGGATTCGCCCGTCGCCCAAGCCGCGGGAATCGATTTACCCAAACGAAAGGCGTGATACAGCGGTACCGCCTGGTAAAGCCGGCCCTCACACGCCGCTTCCATTCGTACACTCACTGCAGGCGCCGTACAAGACCAGATCATGGCGCTCCAGTTGAAATCCCTCGGGAAGCATCGCCGCCAATCCTCCGGGACACCCGTCTATCTCAAAAACCCGGTTGCACTTCAAACAACGAAAGTGATGGTGATGGTGCTTCCCGGCGAATTCGTACCGTGGCGCTTCACCCGGAAGCTGGACCGACGTCAGATCCCCCGCTTCCGTCATCGCCTTCACGGCGCGATAGACGGTTGCGATGCCAAGATTCGGGACTTCCCCCCGAGCGTGCTCAAGCACCTCTTGGGGACTCAGAGGACGGTCCGCCTCCTCCAGAACGCGATAAATCGCCCGGCGCTGGTGCGTACTGCGTTGCATGTCACTCCCTTCTTGTTTGCCAGTAAAAGCCCCCTTTAAGGTAGCAACTCCGCACGCTAACCGCAAGCTTCTTGCTCGCGCAATTGAAGGGCCAAGCTATTCCGCAACATTATCACGGGACATCGGCTGGCGCACATGGTATACTGTGGGCCGCTTTTTGATGGCTGAAGCGAAAGCCTTCAGTTTTTTCGCAAGGGGAAACGGCGGCCCTTGAAGCCGGTAACGCCGTTTGTCTCATCTGGGGAGCCGGGGTAGGTTTCGGCACAAAGGAACTTTGCTCCCGCTCTACGTGTATCTTCCGCGTACGAAGGGCGATTCATGGGAACCGCCCCGGGGATTTGGGGGCCGGTTCCGTCTTTTGCCGAAATTCCAATCACGAAACCGTGCAACAAATGAGGTGTGACACTATGACTTTTCCTATCGACATCAGCGGCTACAAACCTGTTTCGTTTGCGTTGGACGAAACCGCGCCCAGCGCGGAGAAGATGGCGCAACTCGAACAGAACATTCAGATCATGCGCGACACGATCATCTTCTTCACGGCCATCGCCGCGGGCAAGGGATTGGCCGGGCATACGGGGGGGCCTTACAGCATCGTGCCGGAGGCGCTCATCGCGGACGGCTTCATGCGGGGAAACAAGTCCGTGTATCCCGTGCATTTCGACGAGGCGGGACATCGAGTTGCCCTTCAATACGCCTTGAGCGCCCTCCACGGCGAGATGCCGATGGAGAAGCTGCTGCACTACCGGGAAGCGAACCATGGGCTTTACGGCCATCCCGAACGCGATGAAGAATTGGGCATAAAGTTCTCCTCTGGGCGGCTAGGCCACATGTGGCCATTCGTCAATGGCGTGGCGCGGGCCAATCCCGAGATGCAAGTCTTCCTGTTCGGCAGCGATGGCTCGCAGCAGGAAGGCGATGACGCAGAGGCGGCGCGGCTGGCCGTGGCCAACAAGTTCAACGTGAAGGTCGTGGTCGATGACAACAACGTCACCATTGCGGGCCATCCCCGCGAGTATCTGCCCGGCTATGATGTCGAACGCACCCTGGCCGGGCACGGACTCGTGACGGAGACCGGCGATGGAGAAGACTTGGCTTCCTCTTACGCCCGCATCCAAAAGGCGCTGAACACGCCGGGTCCCGTGGGCGTGATCAACCGCCGCCTCATGGCGCCGGGCGTGGACGGCATAGAGGGCAAGAACGCGGGCCACGACGTCATTCCCGTCGATCACGCGATTGCCTATCTCGAGAAGCGCGGCCATCAAGAAGCGGTGGATTACCTGAAACAGGTCGAAAAGCCCAAGTCCATGATCACGTACATGGGCAGCACAAAGGAAGTGGCCGGAAACCGGACCGAATTCGGCAAGACGGTGGCGCAAATCCTTCAAGACAGGGACCCCGCCGAGCGCCGGAA
>PUOI01000431.1 GCA_003552765.1 Candidatus Hydrogenedentota bacterium
AAGGCGGATGTCCGTGGGACATTTTGACAAGACGGCCTGAAAGTCCTTGTGACTCCAGTACGCGGTGACGGGCCGGGGCGGCCGGTCGCCAATTCTCGAGTCCGGGAATTGGATATGGTGCCCCGCCACGGCGAAATATACGGCAGGCGCGCCCCACGGGGGAAGCGCCTCCCATAGAGGGGCAAGCCATTCCTGGAGCAGGTCCATCGCCATGAGCGTCACCGCCTCGTGACGCATGCTTTGCTTTTGCGCGGCGCCTCGCACCATGGCTTGAAACTCGCTATTCCCTTTGCCCCAATCGTGCATCCAGGCGGCGATAAGTACGGCGTCCCGCCACTGATCGGCTTCCTCCACAGGCACGATTCCGATCCCGACAAGGGGCGTCTGGAGTACCGAGGTCAGCGCCTCCGCAGCTTCCATGACGGCTTCGGTGTGTCCGGGAAGTGTTTCCGCGAAACGAGGCGCTTCAGGGGCCTTCGCACTCTTGGCCAAAAGCCGGGATGGAGTTGTCACCTGTGTAGCGCTCCCGCTGGTTGGGCGTGTGCGGCTCGACATGCGGTTAGCTCTTCTTCAGGGGGATGAAGACGCCGCACCCGAATCGCCGGCGGCCTCCTACACCGTGTTCCTGGAGGCGGCGGGACTCCTCAGGGGTGAGACCGGTGACTTGGACGGCATAGCCCACGACTTCGTACTCCTTGATGCGAAGTGTGCGGCGGATGTAGGCCGGTGTGTCTCGGTTTCGAGCGGGGTTGCCCTCCAGCGCGGCAGGTTGTTTGGTTTGTTTTAATGCGATTTCCCCTTGGATTTCGAGGGAATCGAGCTGACGGCGAGCCATTTCGAGAAACGCCGCAGGGGATTCGGCGCTCTTTATCGTGACCAGCCGGCTGTGAAGGTTCGGGGAAAGCTTCAGCGGAAATACTTCCGGCGTGCCCACATAGATGTTGTGACCAGCGAGCGGCAGGGTTCGGCCGGCCAGCACCATGAAGTCCCCGATTAGCTCCGTGGGCGTGCGGGTGATCAGGCGGCTTGTCCTGCGCAAGGCGAGTTCCCTGTTTCCTGTCAACGTGCCTGCACACGGATGAATACCCACGCGGCTCCATTCATCCTCACCATTGGAATTGTGAAGAGCTGGCAGATAAGCCGCGACCGCGCTGTAAAGCAGATAACCGTGATCGGCCGGGACGGAGTCTCCCGTGATTCTGAATGCCAGATCGACTATGGGCATGGGCGTTCTCCTTTTCCTGAGATGCGTGTTGCCTTATGACGCGCCGACGGTACACACCTTATCACACGTTGGGCTCTGCGAACCTGGTGGCCTGATTCTTACTCTGCTTGTAATGACTGCCGCATACTTCAGGGGACCTTTCTGCTAACACCGTTAAGGCAGTTCCCTGGGTGGAGTCGATACAGCACGCGAGAAGCGGGAACGATGGATGAAGGAATGCTAAGGTACGAAAACGAACTGGCCGCTGCCGCAGGCGGGGTCGATCATGCGGAAACCCGGACCGTTGATGGCGTCGCCGTCGCGGCTCACGGCGGGCGCGGCCTCAAGGCCGAACTCGTCGAGGGCGGGCTCCAGGGTGTAATCGAGGATGAATTCCTCGACAAACTCCGGCGTTTGCAGGAGCGCGTAGCGTTTGCGCGCCGCTTCCGACAGGTCTTGGTAGAGATCGCCCAGAAAACGCGTGTCCCATTCGGGGTCCGTGAAATCGTGGACAAGCGCGCCGGTGTTCGCGTCGATGCGCTGGAAGGTCTTGAGGATTTCCCCGGCGGCGTCGCCGCTGAGCCATCCCGGCATCTCGAAGACGGGATTGTGCGCGCTGAAGATCTCTTGGCCGCCGGGCAGTTCGCCCACGGCGCGGAAGACGTGGATCAGGTATTCGCGGTCCGTTTCCGTGGGGTGGGCGCGGAAGTAAAGCTCGTGCTCGTCCTGGGCGCGGCGGAGCTGCGCGCCGGGTCCCGCGATGTGCGGCGGCGCCGCGAGGCCGTTGTCCTCAAGAAAACGCACGAACACGGCGCTGAGCACCCAGGCCGCGGCCTGTTGGGTGGCGTAGTCCGCGCGCCAGGCCTCGAAGCTCTGGGCGGTGCGGTCGGCGTCCTTCGCCTTGGCGAATTCCGTGTGGAGCGCCTCGATGACGTGGGGCGGCGCGGCCCCGTCTTCGCTGCGCGCGATGAGGTCCGCCTCAAGCGTGTTCATGAGCCGTTTGCAGTCGTCGAGTAATGCGTCGCGGTCGATCACGTCGTTCTTATGCTTTCGCTGGTTCCGGAGTCTTCGGTTCGTGCAGGGCGCTGGGCCAACTGTTGGGGACGCGCACGCACTGGTTGGGCCCGAGAATGGGCAGGGGACGCGCGCCAATGAGCGCCCGGCTGTCCCCGGGAATCAGGGGCCACAAGCCCGGAATGCCGCCGCGCCGGCCGGCCTCGTCGCGCAGGCGTTCCAACAGGTCCATCTGTTCGTAGCGCGCGAGCACGCCGGGGTACAGCAGCAGGATGGTCCGTTCCGCTTGGCGCAGCCGCGCCTCGACGTGGGGCATGGCGCGGCGCACGAGCAGAAGCAGCTTGTCCCAGTCGCCCTCGCCGGGTGTGGCGTCGGCCTGAAGGACGAGGTCCCAGTTGACCTTGGCCTTTTCCGCCTCCTCCCACAACGCGTCGAGAAAGACCCGCTCCACGTCGATGGGCTCGACAGGGAACCGTTGGCCCAGCGTTTCCACGGCGCACACGTAGCGCTTCGGGCTAACAATGAGCGCGAGGAACGCCCCTTCGGCGGCGGCGCGGCGCAGGCGTTCCTCGAACTGGCGCGCATCGGCGAGTTCGGGCGCCACGCCCTGTTCAGCGTCCCCGCCACGCAGCGTCGTGTCGGTGCTGTCCGTGCGGGTGGAGGTATGGAACGAGGGCAACTCGTAGCAGCCCTTGCTGGGGTTCCACTCGAACAGGAGGCCGGCCTCTTTGAGCAACGCATCGAGCTGGGGCCGGTCCGGCAGCGGTTCCGCCTCGGGATAGCGGCTGCGCACCCGTTCGCGGACCTGCTCGATGCGCAGGAACCGTACGCCAAGGAGCGCGCCTTGCGAGAGTTTGAGCGCGCGCTCGGCCTTCATGCCGCGGGGATACAGCTCGTAAAGGCTGGAGAGCGCGGCGTCCTGCGATGCGGCCGCGGCCAGACGCGCCATCCGCCGTGCGTCGGGCAGGCCGGCCTTCGGGGCCTTGACGGCGCGCAGCCTGTCCAGCACGCGCTGGGGCGCGGGCAGCGGGTCCTCGCCGGCGAGTTTGTCCGCCGCTTTGCCAAGGCGCATGGCGTAGTCCGCGAGTTCCTCGCCCAGGGCGAGGATGACGCGCGCCTTGCAGCGGCGGAAGAGGAAGCGGGGCTCGACCTTGGCGTGCTCGACTTCGGAGGCGACGCGGATGACGGCTTCGGCGCGCTGGGTGCGCTCGGGCTCTTCAAGGACGGAGCCGCGCGCGCCGAGAACGGCCTGGGCGAGTTCGTGCAAGGCCATGACGCCCCCGGCTTTTTCGAGAGTTTCCGCGATGTCCGTCCGCAGTTGGGTGACGGCGCGTTCCTTGTCCCAGCGCGCCCGGAATTTGTCGGCGAATTGCCCCACGGCGGCGCGGGTCAGCTCCAGGGTTTTGGCCACGTCCACTTGGCTTGGCCAGCGTTGGTCCATGTCCGGCTCCAGGCCGAGCAAGAGAAACAGGGCGCGGCGCGCGCTTTCGCCATCGCGGGCGCCAGGGCGCGTGACGCGGTCAACCAGCAGATCAACGCTCATGGCGGCGGGATCGATGGTCTCTTCCGTCGCGGCGTCCGTGGAGGGACCGCTATCGGACGCGGGAAGGCCGCCCAACCGTTTGCGCAGCCTGCGCGTGGCCGCGGTGATCTCGCGGCGCGTCTTGTTCCCCACGCCGCGCAAGCGTTGCAGCGTCCGCGGGTTGACCTCGAGAAGATCTTGAACCGTGAGCAGGTTGGCGCGTTCCAGGGCGTTGGTGGCGCGCGCGCCGAGCCCCAGCTCGTAGATGGACGTGGCGGGCGTGGCCGCGTCGAGCCGGGCGTTCAGCGCTTCTTGGTCTTCGGGAGCGGCGCCGCCGGGTTGCTCGATGTTCTTGAAGCAATCCGTCCAGGCGTGGCGCATTTCCTCGGCGTTGTCGAACCGCGCCCCGGCGTCCCGCTTGAACGCGCGCTGGAAACAGGCCGTGAGCTGGTCGCGCAGGCTGGTATCGAACAACTCCGAATCGAGGGTGACCTCGCTGCCGGTGAGGGAAGGGTCCGACTTGCCGTCGCCCCAACGGGGCAAGGCGCCCGTGGCCATCTCATGCAACGTGACGGCGGCGGCGTAGCGTTCGGCGGCGAGATCCCAGCGTTTGCGCTCGGATAGGAAGGGGTCGCGATATCCCTTGGTGCCCGCGCGAATGTTGTCGGCGGGCAGGCCGGTCAGGGAGAAATCGAAGAGGACCGCGTGCAGCTTGTTGCCGCCGCCCACCTGGCCCACCGCGATGTTGTCGGGCTTGATGTCGCGGTGCGCGATGCCTTGCTCCTCAAGATGGCAGACCACGTCGATGAGGTCGTCGCCGAACCGCTGGAGCAGGTCGATGTGCAGGGGCCCCTCCCGCCGGATACGGTCGCCCAGGGTTTCAATGTGCGCGCTTTCCCGATTCTGAAACACGGGTTTGACAAGGAAGCCGGCATGATCGCCGACGTGGCAAGGTCCCTCCGAGACAACGATGTACTGGTGGTGCAGCTTCTCTATGGCGGCGCGCTCGGTCTCGATGCGGTCGTTGTGTTCGGGACTCATCGCGGTCTTGAGAACAAACCGCTCGCCATCGCGTTCGACGAGCATGGCGATGGACGTGCTGCCCTGACCGAGCCGGCGCACAACCTTGAACCCGTTGGGCAATAGGTCCCCGGCTTGCGCGTCCAGCGGATTGTCCAGATAATCGTAGTCCGGCGTGTTGACTTCCTCATCCACGTAATCGAGGTGCTCAAGGAAATCGTGAACCGTTTCGAGCCGCTGTGACACGTCGGGGTGCGTGCTGCCCTCGATGAGTTCTTGCAGCGCTTCGCTCGCGCCATTGAGCACGGCGGAGATCTGGAGGCCGTTGGCGCCGCGCAGCGTTTCGCTCAGGGCGGCCGCGTTTTCCGCCGGGGCCGCGCCGGAAAAGATGTAGTATGCCAGCGCGCCCAGCGAGAACACATCGACATGTTCGCCGAGTTCATCAACGCCGGCGAAGACCTCTGGCGCCATGAAGGCCGTGCTTGCATCCTCCACCAACTGATCAATATGCGTGGTGAGCAGCCCTTCGGCGCTGGTGGACGTCGCCCCGGCGTCCCAATGACCGATCTGCCAGTTGAACACGCGGACCTTGGGGTGGTCCGTGTCCGAGTCTCTCACCAGAACGGCGCGGGGCGACAACGAGCGGTGGATCACCTTCTTCTCATGAGCGAAACGGACGACTTCGGCGATTTGCCGGATGAGATAGAGCCGCTGGCTGGCGCTCAGCGTGTCCCCGCGCTCGGTGAGATAATGGTCGAGCCGGCGCTCAGCGGGATCGTGCTCCAGGATCAGCGCGGGGCCGAGTTCGTGTTCGGTGAAGGCGTGGGCTTGCAGGATGCCGGGATGCTGCAAGGTCTCCAAGAGTTGAAACTCGCGCTTGGCGGCCCGCTCAATGGTTCGCCGCTTTTCCTTGTCCGCGCCCGTGTCCACGGTGTAGAGGCGGACAAGGCGCTCGGCGGTCTTAACCTGGACGTGGTGGGCTTTCCAGTCCTGGTAGTCCCGGCCTTCGTACACGATTTCGTCCAACTCATAGTCGGAGACGTTGCGGTGGCGCTGTTGTGCGCGAATGCCAGCCTGTTCAAGAGCCTGGGTCACCAGTTTCGCCATCGGCTTGTCGTGCTGACCTTTTGGCTGATCCGTCAGCCCAGGGCATTCGCGCCGCGTGATGGCGGCAAGGATGCCGGGGCGCGCGGACCGGCCCTCTCCTTCCTCGCGATCGCGAAGGCAGACCCGGGCGCGAGCGTTGCCTTGCAGATCGCAAATAAGATTGGGATCGGAGCAGAACACGAGGGGTTCAATAAAAGGCGTCTTCCCTTTGCTCTTGACGGCCTTCTGCTTCAGCAAGAGAGCATTGAGCTTTTTCGCCTTGCGGTTGGCGTCGAGCAGGGGATTGTCGAACGTGATGCGCCTGCCCTCGTGTTCGAACGTCCATGTGCCCGCATCCCCGGAAAGACGGCCGGGGCGGCTCTTGATCTCGATTAAGAAGAAGCCTTGGGGGGAAAAGACAAGCAGGTCGACTTCGTTAATGCTGCCGTCATCCGCGATAAACTCGAAGTTGGACCACGCGCGATACGGTTCGTGCGCTGGAAACCCCTGCTTGATGAACTCCAGCGCGTCCCGTTCCCATGCGTACCGACTTTCCGAAATGGTTGTCCAGTTCTTCCGCCCTGTAGCGCTCAACGCCCCACTGCTCCATGTGCTCGCTGTAACCCCGTTTCCCCAGCCATCCCGCATTACCCACGGAGGAGCGGCTTCCCGGCCGCCCCCGGTTCGCTACGATGGCTTCACCAAACACAAGGATAACCTATCCTACAGGGCAATCTCTAACCACCGAATCACGCCGTCGTGTCAAGCCATTTAAAAATCTTACCGAGACGAGGGACGTCAAGCCATTTGCTTTCTTACCCTCACATGGAGGGTTGGGGGTCAAGAGGTCGCCGGTTCAAATCCGGCCGCCCCGACCATTCATAAACCCCGCCGAATCA
>PUOI01000082.1 GCA_003552765.1 Candidatus Hydrogenedentota bacterium
ACCGGAACCCGAGCCGGAGCCAGAGCCGGAACCCGAGCCGGAGCCGGAACCAGAGCCAGAGCCCCTTACGCCAACGCCACGGCCTGTGGAGCCTGCGCCTGAACCAGAGGAGTTGGAGGAGACGGGTGTCGGGGTGCAGGAGGCCCTTCCCAGCGTGCTAAACTACTGGGGCCGGTTGGTGCGGCGTCAGGTTGAGCGGCGTTGGGAGGTTCCCGGCGGTATTCGGCTGCAGGAAGAAAACCGCGCCGTGGTCTCGTTCTGGGTGGATCGTTCGGGAAATCTTCTGCGCGAGCCTGAGATTGTGTCCCATGCTCACGATCCGGCCATAGCGGAATCGGGCAAACGGGCCATCCAACACGCCGCGCCATTTCCGCCGTTGCCATCGGACTTTCGCGAGCCCGAGCAGCAGGTCGTGTTCGTCTTTAATCTGAGAAGATAGAGACTGTCTTTCAACTGTCCGAAATCCAGCGAAACAACATACCACCGTTAGCCGAAAAGGAGTTCATCGTGCGAGTCTTTGTTGCTTTCTTATTCGTGCTGTCCGCCGCTCCGTTGGCGGGAGCACAGCAACCGGTCCGAATCGAGCTTGATCGCCCCATGGACCATCGCATACCCATTGCCGTTCCCCCATTCGCCACGCCCGAAGGGCAAGAAGATCTGGGGCGCGAATTGGCCGAGGTGATGGAATACGACCTTGAGTTCTCGGGCCACTTCCAAATCGTCCCTCAGGGCGAGTTCCCGCCGGATTTTCAAGGATTCACGAGTGACGCGACGGACATCAACTTCTCGCGCTGGCGGGAGGATAGCTCGGCGGAATATTTGGTCTACGCCTATGCTCGCAGGGAAGGCGAGGCCGTGGTGGCCGAGTGCCGGCTCTTCGACGTGATTGATGGTGTTCAAGTGGTGGGCAAGCGGCTAAGCACCGACAATGCGGAATGGTCCCGGCAGGTGGCGCACCAATTCGCGGATGAGATCGTCCTGTACCTGACGGGAGAACTTGGGATCGCTACGTCCCAGATCGCTTTCTCGGGCGTGCGGGATGGAAACAAGGAGATTTTTGTCGCCGATTATGATGGCCATCGCCAGCGGGCGGTAACCAATCACAACTCGATCTCCATTCGGCCCAAGATGTCTCCAAGCGGAGATCGCATAGCCTATGTCTCCTACAAGGACCGCTTTCCATTCTTGTACATCTTGACGCTTTCCACGGGCGAATCGGCGCCGTTGTCCCGGCGCGTGGGTCTTAATGCCTCGCCTTCATGGGCGCCCGATGGCGAGTCGCTGGCGATTGTCCTCAGTGTGGATGGCCATCCCAACATCTACCTGATCGACGCCGACGGCAGCAATCTGCGGCAACTCACGCACGAGCGATTGGTGGACAGTTCCCCCACATTCCATCCCAGCGGCGACCGAATCGCTTTCGTTAGCCAGCGCTCCGGCCCGCCCCAGATCTTCGTCATGGACCGCGATGGCGGAAACGTCAGGCGGGTGTCGTTTCAGGGAGGAAGCTCCTATGACCCCGCATGGTCGCCCAATGGCCAATACCTGGCTTACGTCGTCTCCCGGCCGGGCGAGGGGTACCACATCTACGCGATGGAGGCCAATGGCGCCAATCCCCAGCGGCTCACCACGACAGGCCGGACGAACGAATCCCCGAGCTGGTCCGCGGATTCCCGGCACGTCATCTTTACCTCCAACCGTGGCGGGCAGCAGCAGATGTGGACAGTGAACGTCGAGACGGGCGATGTCCGGCAAGTGCCCAACCAAGGCAACGCGCGGAACGAAGGGCCGAACTGGGGTCCCCGGCGGCATCCCTCCAACTAGGCCGCGTATCTCTTGGAGAACGCCCGGCTCAAGCTTGTTGTTACAGCTGTTGGCCGCCGAAGTGGACGCGCCAAGAGGCGGCATGGCCTGGCCCCACAAACTTGGGGCGATCCGGGTACTGGTGTGAGGCACAATTAGGGGAGGACGCATGGCGCAGGGGGAAAAACTCATCGCGCAGAACCGGCGCGCCCGCCACGATTTTCACGTGTTGGATCGCTTCGAGGCGGGCATTGCGCTGCAAGGGACCGAAGTGAAGTCGCTGCGCAATGGAAAGGTCAATTTCAAGGACAGTCACGCGGACCTCAACGGGGGCGAGCTATTTTTGAAAGGCCTCCACATCGCTCCGTATGAACAGGGCAACATCCACAATCATGAGCCCGAGCGTCCGCGCAGACTTCTGATGCACAAGGACGAGATCATCCGGCTGGGAATAAAGACGGCGGAGAAGGGCCTTGCTCTGGTCCCTCTCCGCCTCTATTTCAAGAATGGAAAGGCCAAGGTGGAACTTGGTCTGTGCAGGGGCAAGCAGAAAGCGGATAAGCGGGATACACTGCGCCAACGCGTCGCGGAACGGGAAACGGACCGTTACCTGAAAGAGCGGAAATATGACTAACGGAACACAGCGTTATCGTTGGGCGTGGGTTTCCGGCGCCGTTCCCATCAGTTCCTGAACAAATGGGACCGGGTCAATCGCGCGGCCGCGGTCCCGCACCTCGAAATGCACATGGGGCCCTGTGGCGTGACCCGTTGAACCCACGGCGCCAATGGCTGTGTTTTCGCTGACCTCATCCCCAACCTCAACGAAGTTTTCCGAATTGTGTCCGTAAAGGGTTTCCACCCGGTTGTCGTGCTCCACGATGACCACGTTGCCGTATCCCGGTTTCCAGCCACTAAAGCGCACATGACCGGCCTTGAGGGGATAAATCTCCGTGCCGGACGCCGCCGCCAGGTCCACCCCGCGATGGTACTGCCAACGCCCGGTGATGGGGCTCTCCCGCATGCCAAATTCGGAGGTCATTCGGCCCGGCTGTTCGAGAATGGCGGTCCACGGGGAGTCTTTTCCGCCCACGTCGATGCCCGGTTCGGTCCCTCTACCGAAGACCTCCTTGAGATTCCTCGCCAAGTCTCCGATCTGATCGCGGACGTTGTCCGGCAACGCGGCGTCCCGTTGGGTGAGCCTGGAGCTGTCATGCGAGGCGACGGAGCGCGGCTCATCGGCGTCATCGCCGGAGGAGATGGTTGGGGCGGTCTCTGGCGGGACGGTGGCCACGAGTTCCTTGAACGAGTCCGGCTCCACGCTGGCCGAATCCGTGGCTAGTTCCTGTTGGGCCGGGGAATCCTCAACGCGCGCCGGCGCGGATGCCGTTTCGGGCTCCGAAGACGCGGGCGCATCGTCCGCCAGAGCGGGAATGCGGTCATCCAACGCGCTCAGATCGATGCGCTGCCCCGGACGTATGAGGTCGGGATTGGCCATATCGTTGGATTGCGCCACAACTTGCACTCCCGAATAAATGTCGGAAGTGCGAAAAGACTCGCCCCCATCCACGAGGTAATCCCGCACAATATGGCTGAGGGTTTCCCCTGACTGGACGGTGTGTTGAACGCTTGTTGCGGACTGCCCGTTCTCTTCTTGAGTCCCGCCGAGCGAGGCCGTCAATGTCTCGTCAAACCGGCCGCCCGTTTCCTTTGCGCCGCTGGCCAAGGCGGCGGGAGGTTGCGGCGGCGCAGACGACTGCAGCAGCGCTTCCACCCTCACGATTCGCGTCTCCCCTGCTACGTTCTGTCTTTGACGTGTTACGGACACTTATCCGTCAAAGGAGTGAGCAAGTAACGTGCCGAATGGTGAGGACGCGCCTAACTTCCCCATTATCAAGGAGTTAGCGCGTCCAACGCTGGAGTACGCTGACGCGAGCGTGCGGAACTATTTGCCGCCCGTCTACCAGAATCTGCCGCGGGCGGACCTTCCCCTATCGCGCGGGACAGCAGCCGGTTCCATCACTCACCGGACTCGTCCGGAGCCGCCTCTCCTTCGTCTTCCGGCATGACGACCCGCATCTGGGTGGTCGCGCGCAACGGTTGATCGCTGCCGGTCTCGTCTTGGACGACGACCACCTCGCCTCGGGAATCGTACGCTGTGAATCTAACCGTGTATTCGCCTTCGGGTACGTTGTAGGGAACGTCGACCTCGCGGGTCCATACGCTGGTGGGACCGTCCTCTACTTGCGTTAGCTCGAAGGCGTTGTCGGGATCGCCCGCGACCTCCACTTCAACCCGGTCCACAATGCCGTGTTCATCCTGTATGCGTGCGGTTATGGACGCCTGCCCTTCCGGAGCGAGTTCGGCCGGCTCTATCATCGCGTCGCGAAACGTGGGCACGTGACCTGGCGTGGTGGCGCAACCAGCCATGAGACCGCCCGCTACGATCATGGAAAGCACAACGATACAATACTTCATGGATTCTCTTACTCCCCTCTTCATCGGATGCGCTGACACCGGGTTCTTTAGCAGTTCCGGCGCCGTAAATGGCAGTTGAAACATCGTTTTCTTGGCAACGCAGCCTCGCTGGCTGGCGCAATTGTACTTGGTAACGGAAGGCAGTCCGTAGCGTGTTGACGGCCAACCTACCGCCGGACGTAGTAGCGCGCCCCGTTCACCTCGATGGCTATACCGCGCACACTAACCGCTAGCAAGCGCGCATTGGTGCCGGGGATGGTTTCCCCCACATACACCACTTGATAATCAATTAACGCGGATGGCCGGGGACGGTTCTCGCTGGGAGCCCGAAGCATGTTAATCCGCAAATCCTCGAGCCCATGCTCCCGCCGCGCGGTTTGCGTAAGCGTGGGAAGCGAATCCATGTCCACTGGCCGGTCATCCGGCGCCGGCGCTTGCTGCTCCCGTTCGCTGGACGGCGCTTCGGAAGGGGAAGCTGCGCGCCTGGCTCTCTCGGCCCGTTGCTCGCGAAGTTGCGCCGCAGCTTCCTCCGCTTGGCGCACCTCACTGCTCAGCCGTTCCGGCCCCGTTTCACCGCGTTCCGCAGCCGTCTCTCGTCTAAGTTCTTCCAGCGCCCGTTCCAGACGGGCCAGCTCGGGCCGTTCCACTTCTTCCGACTGTGTTTCGGCGTGCTCGGCGACCGTCTCCCGTCTAAGTTCTTCCAACGCCCGTTCCAGCTGGGCCAGCTCGGGCCGTTCCACCTCCTCGGGTTCCGGTTCGGGCTCTGGTTCGGGCTCGGGTTCCGGTTCTGGTTCGGGCTCGGGTGCAGGTTCAGGTTCAGGTGCAGGTTCAGGCTCAGGCTCAGGTTCTGGATCGCTTGGTTCGGATTCCACTTCCGTGGTGACAGGCTCCGGATCAGCAGAGGGGGTGTCCTCCTCAGGCGTTAAATCGGCCTCCTCTTCCGCCGTCACGCTTTCAGGCTCTTGCGGGGCCGGAGGAGCGCCTATCGCTTCCGGTTGGGGAGGCTCCTCGCGCGGCGCTTCCTCAGTGGTCGGCTCCGGAACATCGGGCTCATCGTCCACCACGGGAGCGGGATCCTCTGATTCGTCCGCGGACGAGCTGTCATCCGGCTCTTCTTCCCCGGTCACGGCTTGGCCGGCACCGTCATCCTCGGACGGCGCGCTGGCCGCCATCCAGTCATCCCCCGCCATTTGCGATTGCGCGACATACACGGCCGCGCCCACGGAAACGGCGACCAGCACCACGCTGAAGATCAATCCCCCCACAACAAGCACGGCGGGCGACAGGCGGCGCGTCAGCGCGCGGCCAAGTGGATTCGGCCCCATGAGATCATGCTCGGCCTCACCCTGATCGATGGTGTGACTGGCCGTCTGTTGCCTGGCGGCCTTTTCCTCTTCCAGTTTCTTTAGGGCGTCTAGAATGGAACTCATGAGCCTTCTGCGTCCTCCCCATCACTCGTGGCCCCGCCTTGGCTGTTCAGCCCTTCGACGCGTTGCAGCGGCGGCAACTCTTCCATTCTAAGCGACGCAGGCGACCCGATGCCGCCCCACTGCTCCGAAGACCATTCTCCCGTTGGCGGCTCGGGCCTGTCAGGCCAACTCGGGGCCTCAGGCATGGAAGGCTGTTCCGGACGCTGTATGGAAGGCGCCTCGGGCCGTTGGGGCTCCGGCACGGAAACACCGGAGTCCGTTGGCCAAAGCGAGGAGGGAGCCCGTGGCGGTTCGGGTTCTTCAACGTCAGGCGCCGCTGGTTCGTCCGCTACGGGCCAATCGGGCAAGGCCGGGAACTCAGGCACAGCCACCTCAGGCGGCTCCGCGGGCTCCGGTTCCTCCAAAGCTTCATCGCCCGCCGGCTCACCGAACCAATCCGCTACGGGGGCCTCGCCGGGTTCGCTGACCTCTTCGCCAGCGTCATCAGACGGCCCCGGCGGTTCGGTTTCCGCCTCTGGATCCTCGGCGGATTCCTCCGTGGGTTGAAGGTCTGCTTGGAAAGCAACGCCATGCCTAAGCCGTTCAAGCAGTCCGGAAGTGGAATCGCCGAAGCCAAAGCCTTGTTCGGCCTGCATGATGAACGGATGATCCGCGGCGGGCGGTTCGGGTTCGTCCTCAAGCTCCTCGTCTTCGTCATCACTTTCCACGCCGTCATCAGCCGGTTCCTCCGGCTCGTCAGCGGCCGGCGTCTCCGGGGATTCACCCTCTGTTTCGGCGTCATCCGCCTCAGTATCGTCTACTTCCGCCTCATCGTCCCCCGCTTCCTCCGAAATCCCGGCGAGTTCTTCCGGGGCCTCTTCAGGCTGTTCCGGCTCATCGGCCTCTTCAATCTCTGCAAGGTCATCGCCGGTGTCCGCCTCTTCAGGCTCCTCGGGCTCATCCGCCTCCGCCAAGACCTCCACGTCTTCGCTGAAGTCCTCCGCACGCGCGGCCGTGTGAATCCGGAACTCGGCCTCCG
>PUOI01000626.1 GCA_003552765.1 Candidatus Hydrogenedentota bacterium
GAGAACCGTATTGATAGAGCGTAGTAGCCAGTCAAGATTGAAACAATAACCGGCTTGTTCCCACTCATACAACTTAGCTTTCATGTGATCGCGCGCCTCTGGCCAATCCGCACAAATCTTGGCCAATGCAAGATCGCCCTTAGAGAGTTTAGTTCCTCCACTATTCACGCGATTGAAGATGTCGACCACAACTTCGATGGTCTTGTCCTTCCCCGTCACTTCTTCTACATGCAAGATTACATCTTGAATGCCTATAAGCTTGGATAGACGACTGACATATTCGCCGACATTGAGTCTCGAGTCAGGGTAGTCCGAAAATCGCTCAATGAAGTGTCCCAACCCATTATTGCCATGACTCATTAGTTCGGTGACGTTGATCCAGCAAGGATCGTCCTTCATTAGAACTGGCTGATAAAAGGAGAATATCTCCCTTTCGACATTGAAGTAGAGTCCGGTAAATGCATTGTAATTCCCTTCGAAAAACTCCGGAGCTATTCCGCGAATCACGCCATAAAGGGAAGTGATTCGTTGTTGTCCGTCAAGTAGCAGCTTCACAACTCCGGGGGCCAATGCTCCTTCTCCACGATGGTCTGCCGAGTGAGATTCCGTGACCCAAACAAGAAGTCCTCCCACCGGATGACGCCGATAGAGGGAGTTAAACAGGCCACGGACCTGATCACGATTCCAAACATAACCGCGCTGGAATTCCGGCAACGCAATGTGGCCATTGTCAATGTGGTCCAGTATCGTTGATATCTTCACAAGTATCGACCTCCCCGAATCTTATGCAACAGCTTTCTGTGGATTTCCCACTAGATACGTTAACTTAGCTATGCTATATGTTGCTACTCGGCAAAGCAAATCACGCACTCCTAGAAGTGACGTTACCCGCCGTTGAGCGCGTCGTCGAGGCGCTCGATCATGCGGCCGATTTCGCGGCGTTGTTCGCGTAGGACGTCTGCGTCGCGGGTGAAGCTTACGAGGCTGGTCATGACGCCGCCCAGGCTTCGCACGTCTTCGGCTTCTTCGACGAGGGTTTCGTGGCCGCCTTGTTCGCGTAAGGCGCGGATGCGCTGGCTGAGCATGACGAGGTAATCGTAGTCCTCGATGCCGTCGCGCACGGTTTCCAGCCGGATGGAGGGTACGGGTCCGTTATCGCTTGGGTAGATGAGGAGGCCGTCGCCGTTGACCGGCGTGATGTCCAACTGCCGCTCCCAGGGATCGCTCCCCTCGGCGTGGTAATTCACCGCCCAATAGTGGAAGCCGCGGATACCTAGCGCCCACGTCTGCCAAAACAGGATGCGGTGCTCGATGGCGCGGAAGTCCAGGAGCAGGTTGCCGTAGGGGCGTTGGGGCGAATGGTTCACGTACCACCAGACGTTGCCGTCTTGCGCGGTGCGTTGGAGGATGGGCCGGTTGTTGGGGGTGTCCAGCATGGGGAGATGCACGCCCCAGATGTCCACGCGCTCGGGCAGAAAGGCTTCCAGACCCCGCGTGGTCACCATTACCGGAATGGAGGGGGCCGTCTCCTGCCAGCTTTCCACGGCGTCGTAGACCCGGGACCAGGCGGCTCGCGCTGGATCGTCGCCGAGATGGGTGAACGCGCGGTCCTCCAACCCGTGCCGCTCAACGAAGGCGTTGGCCTGCTCAAGCTGTTCCGGGAATTCGAGCAGCGAGGCGGGTACGTTAAGACTGCTGACGCCTTGGGTGAGCAATTCCCCGAGCCCGTCCTCGAACTCCGCCAAGCTGGCGGCGTAATCCGCGCTCTCCGAGGGCAGGCTGGCCGGTTCACGCAGGGTCACGCGATTCTCCAACGCCAAGTCGCGATAAGCCCTGTTGAGTTCTCCCCGCGCTCCCGCATATCCCTTGGCCTGGGCCGTCTCCCACGCGTGGTCCGCGTAGAATCGAAAGTCCGTGCGCAAATGCGGCTGATCCGGCAACGTGAAATCGAACACTTCGGCCTCAATCCACAGTTCGATGGGATTCTGACCCGCGATTTCAATTTCCAACAGCCCCCGGTACGCGCCCGAGGGGATATCCTTCGGCGCATACACCGTGAACCAGATCGGAGCGGTTTGCCCGCCCTCCGCCTCGAAAGGTTCAAAGGCGGGCAAGGCGTCGGGCCATTCTCCGGTGGGGCCTTCGTAATGCGAGGGGATGGGCGCCCGGTGATAGGCCACATTCGCCGTGCGGATGTGTTCCGCCGCGATGCGGGCGTCCCCATCCTCGTGGACCAGATCATTGAGCCGAACGTTCACCCGGCGCGGCGAGCTGTCCTCCGGCGGGCGGACCACCACTTGGAACGATTCCCGCTCGTTGCGCGCCAAGGCGATGTCCGCCACGGTGTTGCGCGAACCCGTGGATTCAACGCGATCGTTCTGGAAGATCTTCTCCAAGGGCGATTCAATCCACACCGCCGTCTCACCCGCCGCCGCCAACTCCCGCGACAGCGTGCGGCCTCTACGCTCAAGCGCGTACGGCGCCGTGGTCCACGCATCCATCGGCGTGGGCGAGGGTTCCCCCACATGGAACTGCGTGTCAAGTCCCCCGTGCGGGGAATTCGTGTCGCGTCCCAGCGGATATCCTTCCTCGGGCGTGCGGAATCGGGCGATGAGTTCGTACGCGCCCGGTTCCGGCGCCTCCCAGTCGTAGCCTATGCGGGCCATCTGCCGGGGGCCAATGGCCGAGGGGAAGCGCATCGGGGGCAATCGCCAGGCCTCGTCATCGTCTCCGAGGACGGTGGCCTCGATGATCAGCGGCGGCAGGGAGCGGGCGGCGGCGATGAGCACCTCCAGCCGGCCGTCGTTGTAATTGATCTGCGCGGCAAATTCCTCGCTGGCGAAATCGACGCGCTCAAGTCCCCGAACGGCGTTGACGCGATACGTGGTCTCCCACACTTGGCCGGGTTGAAACATACGCGGCGTGAAGTTGGCCTGAAATCCAACCATCTCGCGGCGGCTTTCGTGCACCGTCTGTAGACCATGGGTAGTTTCGGCGTCGAACACGCCGTACACCGTTTCCCGTGTCTCGGGATTGGTGGCCGCGATCCAGTTCCGCGCGGCGGGATAATAGGCCGTTTCGCGCGCGCCTAGTACTCCGTGGTCCGTGGCCGCCACGTCCACCCGGTTTCCGGCGTCCCAGCTCCCGCCGGGCAGGACCTCATTGCGCACCCATGGGGCCATCCACTGGGTTTCTTCGCCCCGGTTCTCCACGCGCCAGCGAACCCGGATAGACGCCTCATCAGCCATTGGCTCGACAATGCGGGTCACGGATAGCCCGTCAATGTTGGGGCCCTCGCAGTCGTAGGTATACCGCCATATGGGCGCGCCGCTGGCGCTTCGGGCGGTCTCAAGCTCTTGATTCACCCGGCGGTTGGGGATGTAGGCGCTGCCTACCCCAAAGCCTTCCAGCAGGAGCCCGTCCCCCGCCGCCATGTTCTGATCCGTCCCCGCCCATTGGAAACGCTGCACGGCTCCCAACGCCCGTGGCACCATGTCAAGGCTCAGGTATTCTCCGCTGAATTGCACGGCCTCCTGCGCCGGGACGGCCAATCCCCAGGTCAACACTACGGCGGCACACAAGACACTGATACGAGTGATATGCATTTGCGAACTATCCACATTTGGGCGCGCTCCCCATGGCGCGCGATTGCAGTCTACTCAGGTGAAAATCCCATGATACACAACCCGGAGCGTGCTTGGGAAGCGATGCGCGGGTTCTGGGCTCAATTGGCTGCGTAAACCGCAGCATGGTATCATGGACATGAAATCGGAGATTGCATACAGACCGATGCGGCAAAGAGAACAATGATTGAGAAGTCCGTCAAAAAACGCGATTTGAATGCGGATACGTCCATCCAGGACGATCTCGCCTACTGGCTCTCCAAGACGCCCGAGGAACGCATTGCCGCTGTCGAATTCCTGAGAAGGCAACATCATGGAAGTACAGCAAGACTTCAAAGAGTTGCTCGCGTTATTAAACAAACACGAGGTTGAGTATTTGATCGTGGGGGCCTATGCGCTCGCCTTTCATGGAGCCCCACGATTCACGGGCGATCTGGATGTGCTTGTGGAACCGGTTCCCAGCAATGCAACGAGGCTCATGCAGGCTCTTGACGAGTTCGGCTTTGGCTCCACCGGTCTCACGGCGGCGGATTTTGAAGAAGAAGGCCAGGTCATTCAGCTCGGTTTTCCTCCAGTCCGTATAGATATCCTCACCTCGATTACGGGTGTTTCTTGGGACGAGGCCCGCTCAAGCAGTGTGGATGGCCTATTGGGAAACGTAACGGTGCGCTACATTGGCAAGGAAGCCTTTGTGGCCAACAAGAGAGCTTTGGGCCGCAAGAAAGACCTGGCCGATTTGGAAGCTGCTGGTGAAGACTAAGCCAGAAAATCCGTTCGGCGTCCGACACTATCTCCGTACATAATCTCTGACTGTCCCGCCTGCCGCCCGGCATGAATCTCTCCCGCCGGGTATGCCATGCGTATCGCGCAGCCCTGCCTGCGTTTTTCCGCCCCATGTACACAAAACCGGGGCGGCGCGCGTCTATTATGGGTGAATCACTTAATGGCGTGGTCTTTTAGGGCCGCAAACCAGCCGGGGGGAAACGGTGTCGACGGACCCCAACGAGACATACGAACGCATTATCGCGCCCATCGAGGACCGGATGATGCACGCCGTTTGGCGCATCACACGGGACACGGATGACGCGGAGGAGGCGTTGCAGGATGCGCTGGCGCGAATTTGGCGCCGGTGGGACGCCGTGTGCGCCCATCCCAATCCCCAGGCGCTGGTGCTTCGGATGTGTCTGAACGCGGCGTGTGACCAGCTTCGGCGGAAAATTCGCCGGCGCAGGACGGCCCAAGTCTGGAGCCGTCTTGCTGGCCCCATGCCCGTCGCGCCCTCGCCGGCGGACAGCCTGAGTCTGAGCGAAAAGGAAACCGCGATTTTCGATGCAATAGCCAAATTGAGCCGCAACCAGGCGGCGGCCGTGATTATGCGTTTGGTGCAAAATCAATCCTACGACGAAATCGCGCGCAGCCTCGGTTGTGGCGGCGCCACGGCCCGCAAGCACGTGGAGCGGGGACGCCAGCGGCTTCGCGAGTTGCTGGGTCCTTTGGAGGAAACACCCTGATGAGCGAACCCAACCAGCCCCAGGATTCGCGTGAACCCAATCTGGACGAGATGCTTCGATCCGCCTTCACAGAGCCCGCTCCGCCGGAGGTCCGGGCGCGGCTGCGGCCTCAGTTCGAGGCGTTGCGAGCCCGGCTCGGTTCGGAGGAGGATGTCCGCCTGCCACGGCGGTGGCGCTCGTGGCATCCCCTTCGCGTCGTTGCGGCCTTGCTCATCGCCGTGGTGGCGTTCGCCGCCGGGAGCATGGCGGTCAATATCGGCCCTCGTCCCACTTGGGCTGACGTGGTGGACCAGTTCGGTTCCGTGAGGGGATTGCAAGCAAACGTTTATGTCGAGGAGCAAGCCGGGGCCGACCCTGTCCATGTGGAACTGTGGATGGCGCGGGGCGGTCTTACCCGGATGCGGGCCGGGCACGAAGTCGCCTTTGGGCGTCAAGGCCGGATTTTGGATTCGGTGCTGCTGGACGATGCCCCGCTGCCTCCGCCGGTGGTTCGCGCGCGCGACATGGTGCGGGACTTTGTGGGCGCATTGGGTACGGCCAACGCCTTCTCGCTGGAAACCCTGCTGGAAGTGCTGCCGGGGTCGTTTTCCGACATCGAAGTCCTGGAAACACAAGCCTCCACCCCCTCACAAGACCTTCTTGTGTTCGACATGGCCGGGGACGGCGAATCCGGGCGCGTGCGCATCTGGGCGTTGCGCCGAAGCCGGTTGCCGGTCCGCGTGCTGTACTGGGACCCCAACACGGGTGAACGGGTGGATGTGAGCTTGGCCTACACCGATCCACAGCCGGTGGCGTTTTTTGATCCCGCGTTGTTCCGGTCGTTGTTTTCCGAAATGGAAGACGACGTGGACAAGGCCAAGGCGGCCTATCTGTTGATGGATGATTCCGACGGCGGATCGCCCGCCCGAAACCAAGCCATCCGCTAATCACCACACGCAGCAGCGTGAATAGAAAGGGGACAGCATGCGTCTAGCTCGGCACGGGTTCACACTGATCGAGCTTCTGGTGGTGATCGGCATCATTGCGATCCTGGCGGCCATCCTGCTTCCCGCGCTCAGCCGGGCGCGAGAGGCCGCGCGGCGCGCGTCGTGCGCCAACAACCTGAGGCAGATGGGTTTTGTGTTCCGGCTGTATTCGGGCGAGCACCGGGGCTACTTCCCGCCGAAGGTGCGCCTCTGCGATGACGCCCCCAACCCGCTCGAACGCAAACATACATGGATGCCCGACGGACTGTCCGTCTACCCCGATTATCTCACGGCGCCCGATGTGCTGGTGTGTCCATCCAGCGCCTACAGCGGAGAGGTGCTCAGACCGGGCGGCGAGGTTTCGTGGGTCGATGAACAAGGCGATTTAGACCTCGACCCCACGACCGGCTGTGGCGATTTTAGCCTGTACGGCGACGAGTCCTATACCTACGTGGGCTACGGCGTCCCCAGGGACAACCGCTTCCTATTGGGCTGGCCCGGCTTTGACCCCGAGGACCAAGGCGGCATGGACTACGTCATCATGGCGGTCCAGCCCATGTTTCTGGACCCCGGGAGCGATCATCAGCTCGAGCATCC
>PUOI01000056.1 GCA_003552765.1 Candidatus Hydrogenedentota bacterium
AGCGCGTTCTTGGCGTCGCCGACGTGAGACCATTGCACGGACTTCACCTTCCCTATCTCCGCGGCGTCGATGTCGATATGGGCGATGTACTTGGCGAGGGGCGCGAACTCGGAAGCCTTTCCCGCCACACGGTCATCAAACCGTGACCCCGCGGCCAGCAGAAAGTCACAATCCTCGACGGCGTAGTTGGCGTACGCGGTCCCATGCATGCCAAGCATGTGCAGGGCCAAGTCGTCCTTGGTGTCCATGCCGCCGATGCCCATCAACGTGGTGACGACGGGGATGTTGAACTTGCGCGAGAACTCCCGCAGCTCCTCGGCCGCGTTTGCATTGATGATGCCGCCGCCAGCGTAAATCAAGGGCCGCTCGCATTCGCCGAGCATGCGGAAGAACGCCTCGCCGTTCTCCTTGGAGACCCGCGAGTCCCGCAACTGCCCGATACGCTCTTCGTAGCCATGGAACTTGAGCTTGCCTTCGCCCTTGAACTCGCCCACGAAATTCTGGATGTCCTTGGGCAAATCGACCACGACAGGGCCCGGGCGGCCGCTACGCGCGATCTCAAAGGCCATGCGCATCGTCTCCTCGATCTCGTTCTCGCGTTTGACGAGGAACACGTGCTTGGCGCAAGGGCTCATCACGTTGAAAACGGGCGCCTCCTGGAACGCGTCGGTGCCGATAGCGGCCCGCGGCACCTGGCCCGTGATCAAAACCACGGGGACAGAGTCGGCCATGCAATCGCGGATGGGCGTAACGGAATTGGTGGCGCCGGGTCCCGACGTGACCAGGAACACGCCGACATCGCCACTGGCCCGGGCATAGCCGGCCGCCATGAAACCGGCCCCTTGTTCGTTGGCGGGCACGACGAGCCGGATTGGGTTGTCCTGATGATGCTCGTTATAGCGGAAAATGGCGTCGTACGTGGGCAGAATCGCGCCGCCGCTGTACCCAAACACCGTGTCCACGCCCTCGTCCGCGAGAACCTGGATGACGGCGTCGGCGCCGCTCATGGTCTGCCCCGCCATGGGGTGTTTCTTTTTCTTTTGTGAAGCCGTGGTGGTCATCCCTCTCTCCTTACCATCCAAACGCTTGAATTGAAGCGAAAGCGCTTCGCTCCGGATTCAGGCTAGATCAAACCCTATGTCTTTACTAAATAGGAAACGTATGCGCACCCGCCACGGGTCTGGGGCGCGGAGGCTTCCGGCGCGGCCGGACTGCAACAAGGGCGCTGCTCGCGTATGGAGCAACGCCCTTGGCTATCACGGTCTCTGTCCAGTCAAACCAGCGTTGGGCCAAAGTGGAGGAATTACTCCTCTTTAGGCTCTTCCCCGGCTTCAGGCGCTTCGCCAGCCTCGTCCGCTGGCGCATCGGCGGCCTGCCCGGACTCATGGGAGGCTTCTTCCGGAGCGGGTTGTTCGCCCTGTTCCGGCTGAGGCTCCGGCGCCGCTTCGGTGACGGCCGCCTCCTCTTCGCGGGCCTTTGCTTCCTCGGTGGCCCGCACCGCCCGCATCATCTCCTCGGCGGCGTCGGCCAAGGTGCGTCCGCCAGACAGCATGGACTGGGGCATGGCGTCTCCCACGGCGTCACCCACGCTGACGACATCCTCTTGAGCACCCTCGTCCCCGCTCTGGCTGTATTGCTCAACGGTCTCTCCATCGAGTTCGCGCTGGTATTCGCGAATGCTCAGGCCGATCTTGCGCTCCGAGGGATCCAGGCTGATGACCTTGGCCGTTATTTTGTCGCCCACCGCAAGGGCTTCCTCGGGCTTCTGCACGCGGTCCCGCGAAAGCTCGCTCACGTGGATCAAGCCTTCGATGCCGTTGTCAAGACGGGCGAAGGCCCCGAAGCTCACCAGCTTGGCCACCTCGGCCTCGACATTGGAGCCCACGGGATACTTGTTGGCCATTTCATCCCAGGGATCGGTCTCGATTTGCTTGAGTCCGACGCCGATCTTCTCGGCTTGCGCATCGATATTGAGGACCTTGACATCGATCTCCTGCCCCTTCTGGAGTTCCTCCGAGGGATGGGATACCTTCTTGGTCCAGGAGATATCACTGATGTGCAACAAGGCGTCAATGCCTTCCTCAAGTTCGATGAACGCGCCGTAATCGGTCAGGTTGCGCACCCGCCCGCGCACGGTCGACCCCACGGGATACCGCTCCTCGATGTTGGTCCACGGATTGGGCCGGGTCTGCTTGATGCCCAGCGCAATCTTCTCATTCTCGGCGTCCACATTGAGGACCATGACATCAACCTCGTCCTCAAGATTGACCAGCTCATTGGGATGGCGCACCCGGCGGGTCCAGCTCATTTCGCTGACGTGGACCATGCCCTCAATGCCTTCCTCAAGCTCGACAAAGGCGCCGTAGTCGGTCATGCTCACCACACGGCCGGAAACAACCGTCCCCACGGGGTAGCGCTGTTCAACGCTCTTCCATGGATTCTCGGTCTTCTGTTTCAGCCCGAGGCTGATGCGCTCGCTGTGGGGATCAAAATTGAGCACCTTTACATCGATCCGCTGCCCAACCGACACCATGTGGGATGGATGCTTGACCCGTCCCCATGACATATCGGTCACGTGGAGCAGTCCGTCAATGCCGCCGACGTCGACAAACGCGCCGAAGTCGGTGATATTCTTGACCTCGCCCGTAAGGATTTGCCCAATCTCAATGGTCTCAAGGAGTTTGGCTTTCTCCTCCGCGCGCTGCTCTTCCAGGAGCTTGCGCCGGCTCACAACCACGTTGCGGCGCCGCTTGGTGAGTTTGATGATCTTCAGGTCCATCGTCTCGCCAAGGAAGCGCTCCAGGTCGCTCGTCGGCCGCCAGGTGAGCTGGCTGGCGGGCATGAAGGCGTCGATGCCGATATCGACTTTCAAGCCGCCCTTGACCCGGCGAATGATCTTGCCCGCTATGACGCCGTCGGCTTCATAAACTTCTTGGATATGCGTCCAGTTCTTGATCTTGTCGGCCTTGATCTTCGAAAGAACCGGCATCCCCTCTTCATCTTCGGGTTCCTCGATGTAGACATCGAATTCGTCCCCCACCGCGATGGAAGCGGGGTCGTTGAACTCGTGAACAGGAATGATGCCTTCGCTCTTGTAGGCGATGTCGACGAGAACATAATCCGACATAACATCAACTACCCGGCCGCGGACAACTTCGCCTTCCTTGAAGCTTTGCATGCTTTCTTGGTAGATCTGTTCGAGTTCCTCTTGAGTCATCCGCTCAAAGGCTTCATCGTCCAGATCCGCGACCGCTATGGTTTGGGTGACGCCCCCCGCTTCTTCGAGGGGCCCGCCGGCCTCCGCGCCGGTTTGCGCCTCCGGCGTGTCGATGGGGGCCTGGGGTTGGGCGGCCCCTTCGGCCGCCTGGGGTTCAGGTTGGGTGTTGTTGGTTTCTTCGGTCATGGATGTGCTTTGGAACCTCCTCGTGTAGGGAATTTACCGCGTGGCGCGGCATGGCGCGTACTATACCAACCCCAAGGCCGTCAGCGCAAACCCGCGAAAGCTCAGCCGCGCGAGGCGGCCGCACCGTCTTGGGAGTGTGCGTAATGAGCCGGGGTTTGCCATTGGCGGGGAAAACGCGTTAGAATGAGCCCATTGACGGCCTTTGGCGCCCGAGGTGTCCCTCGCGGCGTCCAAGTGTGATAACGGCCGCCGAAACGAGGTTTTTTGGTAAATGGAACGCACGCAAGATCTCCATATCGAATCGCTCACGCCCCTTGTGCCACCGCGGGAACTCAAGGAAGAGTTTCCCATGACGGCGGCGGCCAACCGCACGGTTGTCGAGGGACGGAAAGCGATAAAACACATACTCAGCAAGGACGATCCAAGGCTGCTCGTTGTGGTCGGCCCGTGCTCCATCCACGATCCCGCCGCCGCCATGGACTACGCCGAACGGCTGGCGGAGTTGAGCGGGCACGTGGCGGATCGCTTGTGTCTGGTCATGCGCGTCTACTTCGAAAAACCCCGGACCACCGTGGGTTGGAAGGGATTGATCAACGATCCCGGCATGGACGGCTCTTGCGACCTGCACCGCGGCCTGCGGCTGGCGCGCGGCCTGCTCCTGAAGATCAACGAACTTGGCGTGCCGTGCGCCACCGAACTCTTGGGGCCCATCATCCCTCAATACATTAACGACCTTATCACATGGGCCGCCATTGGCGCGCGCACCACGGAAAGCCAGACCCACCGGGAAATGGCCAGCGGCCTTTCCATGCCCGTGGGATACAAGAACAACACCGATGGCGGGGTCGATTCGGCGTGCAACGCCATGGTGTCCGCGCGCCATCCCCATACGTTTCTCGGCATGGATTTGGAGGGGCACATTTGCCTCGTCCGGACTACGGGCAACCCCGACGGCCACATCATACTGCGGGGGGGCAAGGATCGCCCCAATTACGACGCCGGCAGCATCGCCGAGGCGCGCCAGAAGCTGCAGAAAGCCGGGCTTGATCCCGCTCTCATGGTGGATTGCAGTCACGCCAACAGCGGCAAGAAGCACACCCGCCAGGAGATGGTGTGGAGGGCTACGCTCGAACAGCGGCTGGAGGGCGATGACGGGATCATTGGGATGAGTTTGGAGAGCAATATTTGCGAAGGCAGTCAGGCCATCTCCAAGGACCCGGCGCAGCTACAGTATGGGGTGTCCGTGACCGACGAATGCATCAGCTGGGACACCACTGAGCGGCTTATTCGTCTTGCCTATGAGGCGCTTGGCAAGACGCCAGCCGCCGCCGAGGCTTGATATCGGGGGAGTGCTGGCCCGTCTCGACGCTGGCGATCCGTCGGGCCACTATCCCCGGCTCATGCAGCAGGGACGTTTCGGCCAGGAGGATCCGCCCTTCAGTCTTGAGGGCTTTTGGGGCTTTGGACTGGACATAAAGGGTGGTATCTGATATAAGGGGCTTTAGACGAGCCCGGTTTCCCGTTTCACTAGGCAGGCGGCAGAGTGGGGCCAAGGATCATTTCGGGGCCCGGTGGATCGGGAGTTGGGGAAGTAAACAAACATGGGGAAAACGAGGGAGACCGGCAGCAATCCTGTGCCCTCCGAGGAGATCCAAACAGCTATGACACACTTCAAGGCGGTTACCAAGAAACCTGAACTCGCGCAGACTCCTCCGCTGCAACTAAAGACCGATTTCTTCCTGAACATGTGGGAATTCGCTCTGGAGTTCTTCACGCGCAAACAGCTTCACCTTTAAACCGCGGACCTCGACGACTGCACCAGGAGCACGAAACGGACCATGAAAAAACATTGCAAGGCGCACGTGCGCCCCATTTCCTGCATCCCTCACAAGGCCCAGACGCCTTTCCAGATCAAATTGGACACCGTGACGCAAGCCATCGACGTGCTGATACTCTTTCAGCGGCAGTCCCCGTGGAAAACGGTTCCGTGGTACGGCGGCAACGGCAACGACAACGATGTTGACGACAACGACGACTGAGCCATAATACAGTGGCGGTTTACAAGGAAGGCATTTTGCCTCGCCGGCTTCCCGCCCGGCATGCCGTTACTCAAGAACAGAACACACGCACGCTCAACAGGCCCCCGAGAATGAGGGCTTGGTGAGCGTGTGTTCCTTTCCGTCCCCTAACGCTTCCTCGCCTACCGTTTCGTGGCCCATCCCGCCGCGCGCCTACTTTTGCTCGCCCTCGCCATGGCGCTTACTGAGAAGTGAGGCCATCTGTTCGGTATTGGTGGACGTCGCCAGGTCTTGCATATCCTCGATGGATGACGGATTCTGAAACACCTTCAATACATGTTCCTCACGGATGCGCCGCCGCGCGACCGCCTTCTGAAGCTGCTGAACCGCCCAGACCGCATTCCGCCGGCTGAGTACGCCAATGATTCGCCCCTCCTCAACAACGGGCAAGGCGGAAAATTGGGTGTTGAGGAACTGATGGGCCACGGCGAAGATATCCATCCTCGGCGTTAGACTCATCTTGATCGGGGACATGTAGTCCTTCACCGTGCCCCCCGCAAAGGGCCCCCACGCTTCGTTGGACAACACGCGCAAACAGTCCTTGTCCGTGAGGAAGCCCACAAGAATATCGTCTCCCTCTATCACCGCCGCGCCCGAAATCGGGCGGGACAGCAAAAGGTCTATGGCCTCGTGTATCTCCATGCCGGGCTCCACCCGCACAAACGCTCGCGACATGAAGTCGCTCGCGATCGGAACGTGCTTAATCATCGGATGCCTCCTTGTCCAGTTGTCGGAACCACGCTCCCTATTGGCGCCTCCATTCTATCAGAGTGCCCCCTGCAAATCCTCGCCGTATCCAACCGGTCCGCGGCCGGAGAGGAATACTCCAAGAACTCCTCTTTGTTAAGAGTAACGTTGTGGTATATTCAGTCGCTGACAAACTCAAGGGAATGCCGCCGCGAATGGGCGCGGTGCGCCACTCTGCATTCGGGACCGCCGCACATACTTGACTTTCCTTATCGGCATTAGGCAGAATGGTTTCGGTGACGCGCGGGGGAGGATACGCAAGCCCGGGTTTTCCCGGATACGGTATACCGGCGTCACTATGAGCCAACAATCTGGAAAGGGGGCTCTGTGTCCGCTTTCCCCGGCTTACCAACCACATTCGTACGAGGTGATTCATGACTCGGAAGACTACCTCTTCGCCGCGCACGGGGGACGGGCGCCGGCGCTTTG
>PUOI01000031.1 GCA_003552765.1 Candidatus Hydrogenedentota bacterium
CCCGCGCCCCTGCGGCCCAAGTCCGCCGAATGGGCTTCAACCGCTCAGCGCGTTCTGGATAAACTCGGCGAATCCGAGGGATACGCCTTGATGCTGGGCATGGGTTCCGGCGATCTCCTGCGGGAATTGCTGTACCGTAGCGACCTCCACATCGTGGTCGTGGAAGACGACGCGGAGCAGGCGCGCGCGTTGCGCGATGAGTTGGTCGAGACGGGTATGTACGGGCGGCGGGCCGCTGTCATCGAAGCCAAACCCGCCGCGTTCACGTCGCAGCCCTATCTGTTCAGCATGGTGTTGAGTGAGGACGTCGAGGCTGCAGGTATTGATGCCGATGCCCAAGTGCTGGCGAGGCTGCTCGAAGGGTTGCGGCCCTACGGAGGAGTAGCGTACTTGGGCATCTCGCCGGACGCTGAAAACGATTATCCCGGGGCCGCGTACGCGGTGGCCGTGGACCAGCTTTCCGTCGACGCGCCCGCGGACTTTCCACGGGTAGCATCCCGGTTTGAGCAAGAGATAAGCCTGCTGGAAGCGGCGCAGGCCGCGGAGGTTGACCAGCTCTCTGTGGAAAGCTCGGGGGACTTCACCAGCATCAATGATACAGCAGCGCGTTCACAAATGACGCTGGCCGCCAACGTGGAGCCTGTGTCGCAGCACACGCCGGGCGGACAGCCGGGGGCCGCCCTGTTGGACGCGGCGTTGGCCGCTGGCGTGGACGGCTTGTCTATCGAATCCCCCGAGGATTTCCCGCGCCTGATGGCATCAGCCAGCGGTGAAGACCAATCCCAAAGGCTCTCCCGCGTCATTCAGGCCATGGAGGTGGACCAAGTCTCCGTTGAGACGCCCCGGCGCTTCCCAAGCCCTGCATCCCTGGCTTTCCGTGGCGGAAGCCCCAGACAGGCGGATTCAGAACCCCGCAAGGATTTCGTCTTGGCCGTTCGGGGCGGGCCGTTGAGCGGGGCCGGCCAATGGACGCACCAGTACTCGGATCCCTCCAATACCAACTTCTCGCCCGATAGCCGGGCCAAGGCGCCGTTGGGGGTACTGTGGTTTGGAGGTCCCTGCAACAACAACATCCTGCCCCGCCATACCCATGGTCCAGTTCCTCAGGTGGCGGGTGGCCGGATCATTCTGCCCGGAAAGGAAACCATCAGCGCGAGGTGCGTCTACACTGGCCGCGAGATCTGGGAACGCGAGTTTACGGGGATCGGCCACCCCTTCACCCGGTTGGAAAAGGAAGCGAAGTACCAACAAGGCGAGGCCGTTCACATGTGTTGTGGAGGCGACTCGACGACCGGATTGGGCGCTAGCTACATCGGAAGCCCATTTGTCTCGTTAGGCGATGCGGTATACGTGCGTTACAAGACCCGCGTATACAAACTGGCGCCGGAATCGGGCGACGTGGAGGCTGAGTTCCAACTTCCCGTCGATATCGATCGCGAGGGAGAACCCGATTGGGGCTACCTCAGCGTGTGGGAGAATCTACTAATTACGACTGTAGAGCCCCAAGTCTTTAATGACGATGGCAACGCGCAACCTTTTCAAACAATGGCGGATATCATGAGCAGAGATTGGGATGCTACGTCCAGCAATCAGCTCGTGGTCATGGATCGGCATAGCGGCGAAGTACTCTGGACTCGCGAAGCCAAGACGGGGTTCCGCCATAACGCCATCGCTGCGGGCGGTGGAAACCTATTCATTATTGATGGACTCACTAGGAATGCGGTGGAGCATCTCCAACGGCGCGGGGGGGTTCCGGAGGACGCCGTACTCATGGCGCTGGATCCTCATACCGGGGAAGAACGGTGGAAAGAGGATACCAGCATCTTTGGGACGTGGCTTGGCTACTCGGAACAACACGACATTCTCGTTCAAGGAGGACGTCCCGGTGGACTGTTTCAGCTCGACGACGAACCGGGCGACCGAGTCGCGGCTTATAATGGCCGCACAGGCGCAAGGCTGTGGGAAAAGACACCGAGCGAGTATTACGGTCCTCTATCCATCCGGCACAACGAAGTCTACTTGGCTCCGTCCGCGCGTTCCGGTCAAGGATGGGCGCTGGACCTCCATACGGGCGAGGAGAAGCGGCGCGAACAGCGACACACTGGGGAAAGCGCCCGGTGGACTTATAATCGCCGCTACGGCTGCAACACCCACAATGTGAGTGAGCATCTCATCACGTTCCGGTCGGGCGCGGCCGCCTATTTTGACCTTGAGCACGATTCCGGCACGGGCTTCTTCGGGGGATTCCGTTCGGGATGCACCAACAACCTAGTGGTGGCGGACGGGGTGGTGAACGCCCCCGATTACACGCGGACTTGCACATGCAGCTATCAGCATCAGACTTCGCTGGCCATGGTTCACATGCCGGATGATTCCAACATCGAGGCCTGGACCACTTATGACGGCGCCGCTCCGGATCCCAAGGGCTATGGACTCAATTTCGGAGCCCCAGGCCGGCGGGTGGACCGGGCCTCTGGGTTAACATGGCATGACGAGAACGGTACTCACCGCAGGCATCCCTCGGCCATCACCGACAACGGGGACGGTTTAGAGTGGGTAGCCGCATCCGGCCGGGAGTTCAATGGTCAAATCACTGTCTACGACCTTCTCGAGACCGAATACATCGTGCGGCTTCATTTCGCGGAACTCGCGGAGGACCTCGAACCCGGGCAGCGAGTGTTTGACGTGCTCATCGACGGCGAGGAAGTGTTGAGCGGCTACGACATCGCGGCCGAGGCGGGCGGCTGTTTCCGCGGTGTGGTGGAGGAATTCACCGTGGACGCCAACATGACAATGGACATCGAACTGCGGAAAGCCGAGGGTTCAGCCCTCGATCCGTTTATCAACGGGGTCGAAGTCCTCGCCAACGATGCCGAACTGGCCGCAGCCAAATAGTATCCGCTCCACATCCATACCAGACCGCCCTTGGGCCTTTCCGCAAAAGCGCGGAATCCCAGGGGCGGCTGCTTTTTCGTGGAATGGGGGCCTCCGGTAGGTTGTTCCGGTAGTGACAAGTAGGTTGTGGAAACGGGTTGCTGTCAGAGGCGTTCCACGCTGCCACCTCTTGGCCTGCGTCATCAGAGTGGCAATTTGGACGCGAGATGCCGCCAGCGGTTACAATGGTGTCCAACTGGTTTCATGTGTGTTCTCAAAGGAAAGAGCGGCCTAGCTCGGAAGGGACAGAGGATATGAGCATTTGGTCCATAATTGGCAAGGAAGTCCGGTATAATCGCGCCAATTTCATCATCGGGTTGGTGTGCATTGCGGTGGCCCTGGGTATCGTGGTCGGCGCCATTACGTTGTTGAGCGCCCACGACATCAAGACGGAGCGGGTGGTCGAGGCCAAGGAACGCGAGACCCGTGAAGCGATGACCAAGCTGGAGGATGATTACCGGCTGATGATGCGGGACATGGGATACAACGTCTTGGTGCTTCATGAGGAGCAGTCCATTGAGGACCTGCGCATGCGGGGCGCCCCCGACACGTACATGCCGCAGGACTACGTGTTTGAGCTATCCACTGGAGGGATCGAGAACCTGAATCATCTGTTTCCCATTCTTCAGGAGCGCGCCACGTGGCCGGAGAAGGACCGCGAGGTGATCTTCTCCGGGACGATGGGCCAAGTCCCGAATTTCGAGAAGCCACAGTTTCTCGATGACGAGGGCCGCTATCGCAATCCCATCCGCGAGACGCTCCCGGAAGGGGCAATCGAGATAGGGTATGAGATCGCCCGCGCCGAGGACCTCTCCGTAGGCGACACCGTGACGCTGTTCGATGAAGAATTCAGCGTTCACCGGGTTCATTCCCGCAAGGGAAACGAGGACGATGTGGCGGTCTGGGCCAGCCTGGACAATGTTCAGGAGTGGTTTGACCGGGACGGACAGATCAACGGCATACTCGCCTTGGAGTGCGTCTGTGATTTCGAACAGTTCGGCTTGGTGGAGGAAGAAGTCCGTGAGATACTGCCGGATACCCAAGTTCTGGAATTCGGCACCATCCTGCGCGCCCGCTTTGAGGCCCGCGCGCGGGCGGAGGAGATGCATCAGACCGCGGTGCAGCAAGAGCAGGAGTACCGCGAGCAATTGGGCGCGCAACGGGCCGGCCTCGTTCGCATCATGGTGCCGGTGGTGCTGGTGGGCGCCGCCGTATGGATCTTCTTCCTCATCCTTAACAACGTCAAGGAGCGCCAGGGCGAGATCGCCATTATGCGCACCGTCGGCGTGGGACAAGGCAAAATCATGGGAATCTTCTTGGTGAAGGCCGCCCTGATGGGTATCGCCGGCGCCTTGATCGGTTACCTGGCGGGGATGATCGGAGGGGCCGCATGGGAAGGTATCCCCATCTGGCAGGCGGAATTCGGCCGGCTCATAAGCCCGGCATTGGCCGGCTTGGTCCTGATTGGCGCGCCGGTTCTGACCATCATCGCGGGCTGGATCCCCGCCATGAAGGCGGCGCAGGTGGATCCCGCCGTGATCCTGCGTGAGGAATAGCGCCGCACGCGTTCTCGCGCGTCAACCACAAATTCCAGGAGGGGAGAGAAGTGACCGAAACAGCGGCCTTGCACGTGCACGAAGTCTCGAAATACTACAGCCGCAACGGCAGACACATCACCGCGATGGAGAATGTCTCCGTTGAGGTTAAGGCCGGAACGTTCATGGTTATTCGCGGGCCAAGCGGAAGCGGCAAGAGCACCTTGTTGCTGGCCGCGGGAGGATTGTTGCGGCCGGATACGGGCAAGGTGCTGGTGGGGGAGCATGACCTGTACGCGCTTTCCCCGGATCAGCGCACCGTGTTCCGGGGCAAGAACATCGGATTCGTCTTCCAGCAATTCTACCTCGTTCCCTATTTGACGGTACTCGAAAACGTGAAGATGCCAGGGATCGCCCTTGAGATTGGAGGGTTGGATGAGCGCGCCGCCGAGTTACTGGGCCGGTTTCAGCTGAGCGAACGCTTGGAGCATTTCCCTTCCGAACTCAGTATTGGGGAACGGCAACGGGTCGCGTTGGCCCGCGCGCTCATCGCGAAGCCTGGCGTTCTCTTGGCGGATGAACCCACCGGCAACCTCGATGTGGAAAACGAGAAGATCATTGTCGATTGCTTGTGGGAGTACGCCCAAGACGGGGGCGCGGTATTGATGGCTACCCACGGGCTTCGCACGGATGGATTCGATGAGGTAGTTGAACTAGAAGGCGGCAGACTGAAAACGTAGCGTTGCCCAGGCCAATCGTGGCCGAACGCAGAGCAATCACAAAAGGAGTTCCACAATGGTGTCACATGCCGTATCCCTCGTGAAGCGTGTCAAGTATCTCGTCTTGCTTGCGGGCGTTATTGCGCTCGCCGCTCCGGCGGGGGCCTGTCCCATTCCGGTGTATCAATACTCCCTTGAATGGTGGGAGCGCGATCCCTACGAGATCTATGTCTACGACAACGAAGACCTCACCGAAGAACAGACCGAATTGATCGAACGCCTTAAGCGCATCTCGGAAGGTAACGACGAGAATACGCCAGCGAATGTCCGGCTTCGCCTTGTGCGGTCCGACTCGGAGGACCGGCTTCGGGCGCACTCGGCGTTGCGCGGAGAAGAGCCCGAGACCTTTCCGTGGATGGTGGTCTACTATCCATCCATCTCCTCGCATTCGCGCGAACCGATCTGGATGGGCGAATTGAGCGAAGACAACCTCGAGAACCTATTGGATTCCCCAAAACGCCAAGAGATTAGCAAACGTCTTCTGGATCGCACATCGGTGGTCTGGTTGCTGTTGGAGAGCGGGAATTCCAGTTCCGACGACGAGGCCGCGGCTCTGATGGAGGAGGAGGTTCAGCGCCTGGAGGAGACGTTGGTTCCCTCCGATCCCAGCGCCTTTGCCTTGGACGACATTCCAATCTTTGATATCAAGTTCGAAACGATGCGGATGTCGCGCGATGACGAGGCGGAGCGCATGTTCGTCAAGATGTTGACCAAGAGCGAGGTTGATCTCCATGAATATGAAGATCAACCCATGCTGTTTCCGCTCTTTGGCCGGGGCCTAATCATGTATGCCCTGGTGGGCCGGGGGATAAACCCACACATGATTCGGGACGCCGCCGAATTTCTCACGGGACCGTGTTCGTGCACCGTGAAGTCGCTCAATCCCGGTGTGGACATCATCACATCGGTGGACTGGGCAGGGAACGTCGAGCAAGTGTCCGAGGACTTCGCCACCGAGGATCCCGCCGGCTTGGGCGGCTTCATGGATGGCGTTGATCAAGCTGGACAAGAAGATCCCGGCATCGAATAAGCTGATTTCCGAACTGGTTCGCCGGGACCGGTGGTCATACAGGGCCACGGTCCCGGCGTTCGCATCCAAGGAGAACGGTGTGAATGCAAATCTGAAAGGCGTTGCGGGGCCTATCGTTTGGGGGCTGGCCGCACTCGTCATCTTCGTTATCGTCGCGGCGTTGATCATTGCGCGCGACACCGGGCCCCGGCGGGACAGGGAAGAGGTGATGCTCTTCTGCGATTCCTCCGTGAGCGCCGTCATGAACGAGATCCTTGATGTGTTCCATCGCCGTTCCAGTATCCACATCAACACTCACTTCGCCCCCTCCGAGCAACTACTGGAAGAGTTCACCAATGATCCCA
>PUOI01000308.1 GCA_003552765.1 Candidatus Hydrogenedentota bacterium
CAGATGGTGACATTGGACATCGCGTACATCGAGCAATGGTCGCTCCGGCTTGACCTGCGGATACTCTTGAAGACGATACCGGTCGTGCTACGGATTGACCAGACCTCCTAGTGGAGTATCGAGCATGGAGGTGGCGTGGCCTTCTAGGCCATGAATCACGGGCTGGAAGCCCGTGCCACGTGACAGCCAAGACACACCGAATCAAGGCTATCCACAATGTTGGGATTCTTATGCGCCGGTGGACATTTCAAAGACCCCAGCGGGGTCACAGCTGGCGGGTTGCTGTCGCGCATGGACTTCGGGCGGGCACTACCATGGACGACCGCCCCGGGCAGTTTAGATGAAAGGCCTTGACGGATAGCGGACCAAACCCGCGCCAGAGGCGCGATAGCAATTAGCCTGGGGCAAGCGAAGCGCAGCCCCAGGTCAAAGGCCGCGTCGAAAATCGGTCCTGAAGGGACCGGAGCGAGCGTCGCGCCTTTGTTCCGTCCCTTCAGGACGGACATGCGGCGGGACGTACACCCTGGGACTGCGCTTCGCTTGTCCCAGGCTACTCCCTACGGCGCCTTCAGCGCCTTACACGCTCACGATTGAGCGAAGGCTTCCGTGCGCGTCGAGCTTGAAATCCAAAGCCGCCACACCGGGCGGGCCGCCGTTCACCCCCAGGTGAACGGATCAATTCCCCCTTTGAAGGGGGTGGCCCGCAGGGCCGGGGGATGTAAACGCCCCGCACACCGCCGTATCCGGCGATTGGGGATCAGACGCAATCTTGAACTCCACAACTTCAGCACGGCTCGACCCATGGTTAGAGGCTGCGTGCCAAGCAAGGAATCGCGCTGCTTATGCACAGAAGTTTGTCCCGATACATTGTGTACAACGCCGTCCTCTGGGCGCTCGTTCTGCTCGGAGGCACGGCCGGTCTGTATGTCCTGCGCGGTTACGGGCAGGCGCTCAACGCCCGTTTTAGCGCAGCTCAACTGGTTGAAGACGCCGACCGCCAGCATCAGCAGAACGGCGTGTTCGAGAGCGAGCAAACCCTCATTCGCGCGCTCAGCACGCACCCCCCTATCGCAAGCAGCGTGGTCACGCGGTTTCGGACCCGGTTGTTGGGCATGCCGGGCGCGATGGAGGCGTTGGAGGACCTCGCAGGCGGGGACACGCTAACCCCGTATGCGGAGGGCGTCCACGCCATGCTGAGGGGAGATCGCGAAACGGCACAGGAAGCCCTGCGCGAAGCACTGGCCGAGCGCCGGCCTCCGAACAAAGCCCGCCTGTACCTTGCGCGCCTCCTTCTGGAGGACGGCTGCCTGGCGGAGGCGAGCGCGCTCTTTGACGCATACTGGGCGGATTCGGCGGAGGAACGCCGCGCGCTGGCCTCGGAACTGACGGATCCCGCCCGGCTCACTCCGGGGTCCCTTCACCACGCGCTGCGGGGGCTGATGTACGCAGGGCTGTGGGAGGAAGCCTTCGAGACGCTCAAGAATACCGCCTGGAGCGAAACCGCCGGCCCCGCCGAGCGCGCGTTCTTCGAAGGGCTCAGAGCGGAGGCCAATGGGGACCTCGAGAAAGCTCGTGAGCTATACCAAACCGCGCAGGACGACAACCCCCGGCATCGCTGGGCCCGTCTGCGCCTGGCTTATCTCGATGACGGGCCGCAACGGGCCGGGGGGTAACGATCGGCGGACTACGCCTGGGCCGTGGCGGGATCCACGAACCATTCGGCGTTGCGTACTTGGCCGGCAGGCAATTCTCCGTGCCGGGCGCGCTCGAAGGCATCGGCTTTGTCCGCGCCCTTCACAAGGAACCAGCGGTTTGCCGCCGCCTCGATCACGGGATAGGTAAGGGTCACGCGCTGCGCGCCGGTGGGGGCCTCGGTGAGGACCACGAACGCCTCCCTTTCGTGCAGGGCCTTGGCGCCGGGAAAAAGGGAAGCTGTGTGTCCGTCGGCCCCCATGCCCAGCAGGACAAGGTCGAGCGCAGGCACGCCCTGTGAAGTGCACGGGACCTTCTCAAGCAGCACGGCCTGGTATTCCAACGCCCCTTCCCGGCCCCGTTCCGCTTCCATACGGTGCGCCTCAATTCCGGGCACGGCGTCAAGCAGGGTTTCCTTGAGCATGCGCCAATTGGAATCGGCATGGTCCGGGGGCACGCAACGTTCATCCACCTGGTACAACGTTACCCGGTCCCATGGAACCTGTTCCCGGAACGTGGTCGCCAGCAGGGTGAACAACGCCTTCGGCGTCGAGCCGCCCGAGACGGCGACATGCGCGTGGGCGTCCCGGTTGGCGCTCCAGGCCACGAACCGCTCCGCCACCATTCGCGCCGGGTCGCCGGCGATATGTACTATGGGGACCGCCATTCGTCTTCATCCTCCGGAGTGCGCCAGTGACCCTGGCAACAGTCAAACATGCGATCGGCGGAGGCGGGTCCCCAGCTCCGCGGCCGGTAGAGTTCGGGCGGCGGCAGGCCTTGCCACGCATCGCGGATGGAGTTCACGATCTGCCACGCCACCTCGATCTCATCGGCGCGCGTGAACAAGGTCGAGTCTCCGCGGAGCGCGTCGAGCAACAGCCGTTCGTAGGCGTCGGGCAGGTCCTCCCGGAAGGTGCGGCCGTAGCGGAAGTCCATGTTCACCGGCCGAATCTGAAAGTCCATGCCGGGCGGTTTCGCGTTGAAGGAGAGGGAAATGGCCTCCTTGGGCTGAATCCGGAACACCAATTCGTTGGCCTCCGGCGCATCCACACCCAGTTTCTTGAAATACTGAAGGGGCGGCTTTCGGAACTGGATGGCGATCTCCGTGAGCCGTTTCTTGAGCCGTTTTCCCGAGCGAATGAAGAAGGGCACGCCGGCCCAGCGCCAGTTGTCCACGCTTAGACGCAACGCGACAAAGGTCTCCGTCTCGGAGTTGGGGTCGACCTCTTCCTCGGACAGGTACCCCGGCTCGCCGAAGCCTTCCGCATACTGCCCCCGCACCAGCCACTCCGAGGGTTCCTTGGTGTTGGGCAGATGAATCGAACGCAGGGCCTTCAGTTTCTCGTCGCGGATGTCCTTGGCGCGGAACTCCACGGGCGGCTCCATTGCCGCCAAGCACAGCAATTGCAGCGCGTGGTTCTGCACTACGTCATGCAGCGCGCCCGTGGCGTCATAGAATTCACCCCGCCCTTCGACGCCCAAGGTCTCGGCCACGGTGATTTGCACGTGATCCACGTATTTCTGGTTGAAAAGCGGCTCGAAGATGGCGTTGCCGAAGCGGAACGCGAAGATGTTCTGAACGGTTTCCTTGCCCAGATAATGGTCGATGCGGTAAATCTGTTCCTCGGTCAAGACCCTGGTGATGGCCTGGTTCAGTTGGCGTGCGGATTCCAAGTCGTTGCCGAACGGCTTCTCGATCACCACGCGGCTCCAATTGGAGTCGTTCGGCCCATACACCAGCCCGGCCTCGCCCAGCCGCTGCACCAGCGGCGCGAAAAATTCCGGGCCGGTCGCGAGGTAGAACAACCGATTGTGGGGCGTTTCGCGCTCGTCCTCGATCTCCGTGAGCCGTTGCGCGAGACTCGTGAGATCCGCGTTCTCCGCGAAGTTCACCCGGTGATAGAACAGGTTCGACACAAATGGATTACACGCATCATCTCCCCCGTGGCCGGTCCGGCTATGCTTCTTGAGTTCCTCGCACATGTCCGTCCGGTAGTCGTCGTCGCTTTTCTCCCGGCGGGCCACGCCCACCACATTGACTTCGGGGGGGAGATATCCTGCCTCCCAAAGGTTGTAAATGGCGGGGATAAGCTTCCGGCCGGCCAGGTCACCCGTGGCGCCAAATATCACGATCGTCCCCATCTTGTCGAAGGGGATGCGGCCAGCAGCTGTATCTTGCGGAAAGCCTTCACGAAATGCCGCCGTGGGTTGTTCAAACATAGGTAGAGACCTTTTCTCCCATTCAAGCGTAACGACTCGTCTTCTAACCAACACCACTAAGGTAACACCGCAAAGGCGGCAAAAATGCCCGAAGCCTTCTTGTCCTGACACATCGCCGGACTAGACACGGGGGGACCACGCTGTACCAGTTAGTCAGAAGCGCCAGCTCTCGTTACTCTAACGCTTCCGGCTCTTCTCCTTTTTCAAATGCCGGCAACTCGGCGAACAGCGTTCCCCATGACACATAGGCGTTGCTCTGCCCTTCGGGCCGCTGCTCCTCAACGACCTGCGCCGTATAGGGCATGTCAAGCCCCGCCCGGTTGTGATAGTGATTATAGACCCGTTCGTAGATGGGCGAAAAACTGCCCCGGCCCTGATCGGATATTTCGGGGTAATGATACCGTTGCTCGATGCTGGTGAACGGCTCATAGGGCACATCATGGCCGAGATTGTACCGGGCGGTGTACTCATATCCCGCAGCCAAGCGATTGTCAAACGCTCCGTACAGATCCAGCCCCTGCTTCCAGCCGATCTCAGCCGCGCAGCCCAGATAGCCAAGCCCCATCTGGGTGTGGGGCTGATCGCGGCCGCTTTCCTGCGCAATGCCTTTCTTGTTTATATAGTTGGTGATGGCGCCGTTCCCTCGCCCGTACATGAAGTAGTCAACGCCGCGATTAAACATGGCGGGGTCGTCCAAGAACACGCCCATGGCCATCATCGTTTGAATCATCGCCGCGTCCCAGTTGCCGTTGGCGGTGGGATAAAAATCCTCAATCACCGGGTAGAACACTTCACGCAGCATCCCCTCGAAACGCTCTTGGTCCTCTTGCGCCCAGCCTTCATAGGTGTGCCGCATAAGCTCGGCCGCATTGGCGTAATTGATGCCCGCCATGCCCACCAACAAGGCGGCGTCATGCTCCGTAACGCTCTCCAAGAGCGGTGGCCAAGCGTTAAGAATCTCGACGCTCTTTTCCGCATGCGCTGTATCCTCTGTCATATACCACTGCAAGGCATGCGCATAAGCGGCGTGGCCATCCTCCATCAGTTGCGTTGCGCCGACATCGGGGTGGCCATAATCGCCGCGGACTACTTCTTCGTGCGGCTCGGGTTCCCAATCCAACTGCGCCACTTTGTGCGAGCGCATTGTGTCCCAAGCCGATTGCCAAGGCTCTTCACCGGCTTGGATCTTGTCCTTTACAAAGTCCAGTTCGCCCTCGTTGTGGAGTATGCCGGGATGCACAAACTCATGATCGTCCGGCACGCGCACACGCCCTTCCTGCGCCACGGAGACCGCTCCGATGCATAACAACAGCGCGGCTACCAGAATTCGCCGGCCCGCCCTTGCGTAACGAAAAGAATTCGCCAGTCTTGCAAGCATTGTTCCATCCTCCCCTGGGAAATCTCCGTTCCCCTCATAGCCTTCATATCGGTTTTTCGCATCGGGGCCTGGTTATCCAGATGCCAAGCGCAGCCTTTCGCACGCCTCACCCTTGCGCGATGGCGGCGCGCCCCTTCCAAACGCGCGAGCGCGAACCTCTCCGCGCTCGCCGGAGGAAGTCTTAGTCGCGGCGGATGTAGCGTTGATATTGGCCATCCACCTCGGCCTCATCCGCGTCGCCGGAATGCACGAATACACGGTACCGTAGGGTAAGGGATTCGTCCTTTGCTACGGTGTAATTTGGGTCATCGCCGCCGTTTCCAAACGGGTTGAACATCGCTAAACCGTAATCTCGGACGAAAACAAACGGGGCGCGAAAATTATCCGGGTGGTCGAACAGCGCGATCCCACGTTGACCGTGCCCCTCAACGTATCCCGAATAGTCCACCCAGGGTGAAGGTTCGCCGAACACTTCGTCTTCGCCTTGATCCCCGTCGGCATTGGTAATCGCGCCGCCAAGGTCTCCTTCAATTTCCGGACGCACCCGCACCGCCAGGAAAGCATACTTATCGCTGTCGCGGAAGCAAATTTCATCGCGTGTCGCCTCAAAAGTAGTGACCAAGTCGAAGTACCGCGCCGAAGAGGGCGTATCGTAAAAGCGCCATTCCTGCGTTTCGTCGAGCAACACCGTCCCCTCGCCGTCCAGCCATTGATTGTGCGCGCGTAACCAGCCGCGATTGTCATCGCCGCCGGTAGTCACACCCACGGTCTCTACACTCACGCCATCGCGAACATGAAAGAAATCGTGGCCGTTGACAACGGCCGCCACGAACAGCGATCGGTGGTGGGGATGATCCGTACTCGAGGGGGTGTCTTCGCCCATGGGGTAATTGCGCGTTATGCCCACGCCGCCTTCGGCAAGCACGGGCCAAAGGAAGGGTGTGCGGGGGTGTTGTTCGCCATAATGGTATGTGGTGAAATGCTCGCCGCGAACGTGCACCTCCACCATCTGCTGATCCTCGTCGTGCGTGAATTCGATACTCGCCGAATCCCCGTCGCCAGCCAACGCCGCCGGCGCGAAGACCAGCGCTGCGACAAGCAGCGCGCCTGCCCGAAACCACTTCATTCCATCCAAAAGCTCCGTTGCGATGCGGCCTCGCCCATAGCCAAAGCCATCGTTCCTATATAGCTTTATAGCGCTCATATTTGTCCTCCTTTAACTGTTGATGGGCCTCAAAACTTTCGCGCGCTACTCCTGCGTAAACGCGTCGGCCCAAGCCTCAATCTGCGCCTCTTCCG
>PUOI01000628.1 GCA_003552765.1 Candidatus Hydrogenedentota bacterium
ATGCAGTTGTGATGGCGGCGGCTTATGTCTTCCAGCGCCAGGCTCCAATACTCGCGCAACGAGATGCCAAGCACCTCGGCCAGCCGGCGGGACACCTCCGCATTCACGAAGACTCCCAACGGCAGGAAGCCGTCCAGCGAGGGGTAATGCTGGGGCGGATGCGTCTCCCGCAGGTTGAGATACTCCTTTTGGCAGGCCTCGTTCTCCTCCTTGCTCATGGCGCGAAAGCGCAACGACTCGATCTCCATGGATTCGTCGGTGCGCTGGGTAGAGTAGACCCGGAACGCCATGCCGGTTACTTCCCGTGGAAATCCGAAATGGCCGATCTTGCGCGCCACGGTTTGCCAGCGGGACGTGGCGGGGAGGAACTCGAGTTCCCGGCCGCCGGGATAGGCCCACATCCAGGCGGGGTGGGCATTGTCGCTGGTGCACCGGTAGGTGATTTCAGCGATGGGGTGTGTGGCGAGGTCAATGGGAAATCGCGTGTCCTCGCCTTCGAAACTGCTCAACGGCGCCCAGAAGAGCGGTTCGTCCACTGAAAGGTTGTCTATCTGAATGATGTCATGGAACCGGCCCACGAGACGCACCCCTCGTTCCGTGCGTATTCGCTGAGCAGGCACGCGTTGCCACTCCTTGTCGACCACGTAGTCGCGGGTATTCCAGCGGGTAAGGTCTTCTCCCGTGAAGAGCACGTGGTCCAACGTGTCGCGCACCTCCGGGTCCGGCTTGTACAAGATGGTGCTGAGGAAACCAGAATATTCGTAAACCATAAGACTTTAGCATTCGGAAACAGGTTAATGGCCCTAGGGAAAATCGGATTGGCGGGGCATGCCGTGGCAACGCGCCCCATGTTTGCGGATACCGTACCACACACAGCCGCCATGATCCATCGTAGCCCCCCCGAGTCAGTCTGGTTCGTCACCGCATCCGTCCGGGAGCTGGGTGTTGAACGATGTCTACAGTTAGCGTGGCATGCTCACAAAACAAGCCTGTTGTGCAAGGTTGTGCTTGACATCAGGCGGCGGGTGGTGTAAAAGGGACAGAGGTGATTGCGTTTTGGGGCTGGACGATCGTTGTCGGTTGAAAGGTGCGCAATATGCCCGTGATGGACAGTGGTGCTCAACGGATTTGTTTGTCGTGTGCGGGATGACCTTGGGGTGTTGGGGAAACGGGGCCGGCTTAGTGGGTGGTGGCCAACTAGCCTCCGCGCCCAAAGGATCTGCTGAACTGCTTAGGAGTCAAGACTTATGCGATCCCGATGGAATACAGTAGCTTTTCTTGCCGCGCTTGTGCTTGGATGCGCGCTGAGTGGCGTGGTGGCCGCACAGGAACAGGAGGACTTTATCGAGTCGCCTCCGCCTCCCATTGTGTTCGCCGAGGAGGGGGATGAGGTTACGCTAGGCCCCGTTGTGGTTGCGGATGATTACGCGGAAGATGCTGCGTTCGAGTGGACCTTTGATGATGAGGAGGTGGGGGACGATGCCGAACTCGTTATCGACGAGGTGGGCGAGGATGATTTTGGTGTCTACACAGTGGTGGTAAGCCATGAAGATTTTGAGGACGAGGCGTTCGAGGTAACGCTGAGTGAGCCCATGCTGGTGGTGACGCCCCCCGAGTCCGAGGTGAGGGATTGGTTGGGCGAGGAAGTAACGCTGGGTCCCGCGGAAGTCCTTGAAGAGATAGAGGACGAGGTCACGTACGAGTGGTTTTTTGAGGGGGAAAGCATTGGCGACGACGCCACGTATACCATTCCTAGCCTGAGCCACGACGACGCGGGAGTGTATACCCTGCTGGTGGACCATCCCGACATGGATTCAGCCGAGTTTGAGATCGAAGTGTCGGTGATACAGCTGATCGAGCGCTATCCGCTTCCCCTGATATTGGTGGAGGAAGGGCAAGAGGATGTGGTTCTGGGGCCTATAGGCGTGCCCGACGACTTTGAAGATGGAATGAGTTTCGAGTGGACCTTTGAAGACGAAGTCGTGAGTACGGACCCCTATATCACTTTCTCCGAGATTACGCGCGACGTGGTAGGAAGGTATACGGTCGAAGTCGACCATCCTGAGTTCGCCGAGCGGGACGAATACGAGACGCCGGAGGTCCTAGAGATCGACTTCGTCATTCCCGAGCCGCTGCGGAATTTCCGCGCCACCACCGGGGACGCGGATATCACATCCGACGTGATGTTGACATGGGACAATCCGATTGGGATAGAGGTCGAGGAAATCTCCATTTACCGGCAGACGGGTTCGTTCCCTGAAGAGCCCGGCGATGGCGACGAAGTGTTTGTCGGGGACGGAGACGAAGAAGAGTACCGCGATACCGGAACCCAGGAGGGCGAAGAGTATTTCTACGCGCTCTTCGCCGAGCTGGATATTGAGGGCATTCCTTTCTTCGAGTTTGCCAGTGACTCATACTATCTGACCGACACGCTTTACGCGCGCGGGGTTCCCGGAGTGGATTCGGCTGGGTATGTGACCGATGTGTTCTCGCCGGACCGGCCTGTGGATTTGGGGTATAGCCAGATCACGATCGAACCCACGGTATCCATGGGCGATATGGTTGCCTCGGGCCAGCCCGAGTCCTTCATGAATCCCAGCGATTACGAGATTAGTTTCGAGTCCGATGTCCATGAACTGCCGTTTGCGCGGCGGCCGGCCGTTGGGGTGCACATAAACGATAACAAGTTCACCTACTTGCACCCGCAAGAAGAGCCTGCGGTTGGCGGCGGACGGCGAGGCCGGCCACGGCGAGGCCGCGTTGGCCGCATCGAGCACCTGGATCTCCCAGACATCCCCTTCTTCGGGCAGATGTTCAATGATCTCGTGCTGGCGGCGAACGGCTACGTAACGACGGGCCAGGCCCTGTACAACTTGGAGACGATTAACACGGCGGCAGCCGTCTATACGGCGGACGATGTTTACGACCAGGAGGTGAGCTACCGGGTCGAGCCTTTGTACGAGTATGATAGCTCGTTTGAGCTTGGCCGGGGCATCCGTCGTGATTCCACCGACAATTTCCCCTCGCTTGAATCGCATTTCAACGTTCCCCGTGTCTCCTTTTCGTTCGCCAATCTTTCGACCAGCGCTGGAGGCGAAATGTGGGCCAAGCAGCGTGACGACCGGGTGGTCATCACGTTCGACAAGATCCCGGAGCAGGGCCAAGGGTTTGCGCCCAAGCCCAACACGGCCCAGCTCGAACTCTTTTTCGATGGAACCATCCGCTACACCTACCGCTCCCTCAACGCCGATGACATGGTGATTGGCATTTCGGACGGACGGGGTGTGCCCGGATATTTTGAAAGCGACGGCTCATTCCAAAGGGTGGATGCGGAGACCGGCGCGGGTTTGACGGAATTCCGGGTGTTACCGCCGCCGCCTCCGCTATCGGTTGACAGAGTGGCGCCGCAAATCGTGGAAGCTGGCGAGACGGTTCAGTTCGATATCGGCGCGAGGGCGGAGGATCTCGGGACACCCTCCCTTGAGGCTTTTGATCTGCCTCCCGGAGCCGAATTCACGATCAACGGGAGTTCCGGCACGTTCGTGTGGGAAACCACGCCCGCAGACACCGGGATTTACGACGTTAGGTTCTGTGCGGAAATAGAGGATCATCGGGTCTGCAGGACGGTGGTCATCCTGGTTTACGATGATGATACAAGGCCGGTGGCGGGCGATGCGCGGCTTGAGCCCGAGCAACTCAGGGCGGGTCAACCCATAGTCGCTAACTACCAGTTTGTTGATCCTCTCGGGAGGTCGGAAAGCAACTCGCAGATCTATTGGTACCGGAACGGGGCTTTCGTGTCGTCGTTGGAGGGGCACAGCAGAGTCCCCGGAGAGATGGTGCATGAGGGCGATCGCTGGTACTTCGGGGTTATTCCCCGCAACGCAATGGGGATACGGGGCCGGCCCGCTTTCTCCAGGACGGGGACCACGGATCGGGCGCCCGAGGAAGACGAAGACCCCCTTAACCTGGATGTGAACAACGATGGTGAGGTGGACAGCCGGGATATACAGATTATCATTAATGACCTTCTCGGCCTCGAAATTGATCCTGCGTATGACACCGACGTGAATCGAGATGGGGTCACGGACGCCACGGATCTGCAGTTGGTTATCAACTACGTGCTTGGTCTGCCGCTGCAGGAATAGGGCGCGCCACCACGGCGGGGTCCTGAACCCGTGACAACAGAGTATACTTCAAACGCGGCGCTCCCCGGCAGGTAATCAACCCGGTTTGGGAGCGCCGCTTGGCAACAAAAGGGGAAGCCATATGAGCGAGCCCAAGTATGAGAAGCGAAGCGTGCAAGCGATGGCGTCCGAACGCAGCACGTGCGGCATTCGCCAGCGTCTTTTCACCAAGAATGAACGGCGTTCCAGCCAGCATTACCTATCTCACGGTGGATGACGCCAAGCCTCATTGGAATGGGCATACCCACGAATACTACTGTGTTTTGGAAGTTGAGGGAGCGCTCGTCATTGACGGCGAACGCGTGCCGGTTGCCGCCGGGGATTGCGTCTGGATCAAGCCTGGGGCTCATCACTATGCGGAAGGTTCTATTACGTCGCTTATTATAGCGATGCCCGCCTTTGATCCCGCCGGCATGTCCCATGAGGGAGCCACGGCCCAGGAGCAGACCCAAGGAACGCTTGGCGGATAAGCCGCGCGAACGCGGAATTCCCCCCGTTTGGCTCTGTTTAACCGGTAATTCAAGGAGGGGCCGAGCGGGTTTGCGGTTCCAGCTGATATTGTGCTAGCATGCGAATCCCCCTTTGGAAAACGTTGAAATCGGCGCTTCATGTGGGGTCAGCCTTGCCTTGGGGACGGGCGTGGGCGTTGATTGGGGTATGGGCGCCCGGCAAACGTGCACGGTACTCGCCAACGTGGGGAGGCGGCCGGTGTCTCGCCACGCGCCCATATCTCGTGTCATTTCGTAACTCCAACCATTATAAGCCGTTTATGGAAAGCGTTTGAGGGGATGCGTTCCTCTTAATTCGCGTTGCAGCGAATGGCAAGCAAAGGATAGACAATCCACCATGGGTGTACAGGCGCAATTTGATCTTTCGGGAAAGACCGCTGTTGTGACGGGTGGCGCGGGCGTGCTGGGCGGCGCCCTCGCATCAGGCTTGGCCGATGCCGGCGCGCAAATCGCGGTGTGCGACATCGCCGCCGGCAATGCCAAGACCAAGGCGGAGAGCATTAGTCAGGCCTCCGGTGTGAAGGCGGGCGGATATCTGATGGACGCCTTCGACAAGGCATCCATCGAATCCTGTTGTGACCAGGTCTACAACGATTTTGGCCAGGTCGACATCTTGGTGAACGCGGTGGGCGGCAACATGAAGGGCGCCACGACCTCCGAGACGCAGTCGTTTTTTGATCTTCCCGAGGACGCATTGCGGAAGGTGATGGAGCTTAATTTCCTCAGCGGCGTGTTCTTGCCGTCGCAGGTATTCGGCCGCCGTATTAAGGACAATCCCAACGGCGCCTCCATTATCAACATCTCCTCCATGAACGCGCTCGTTCCCCTCACCCGGATTCCGGGGTACAGTGCGGCCAAGGCGGCGGTGAACAACTTCACACAGTGGCTCGCTGTCCATTTGGCGCAAGAATACGATCCGCGGTTGCGGGTGAACGCGATTGCGCCGGGGTTCTTCCTCACGGAACAGAACCGCTTCCTGCTTACCGACGAGAAGACCGGGGAGTTGACCCCACGGGGCAAGACCATTGTCGACCACACTCCCATGGGCGGATTCGGGGAGCCCGAGGACCTCATCGGCGCGACGGTTTGGCTGGCTTCGGATGCGTGCCGCTTTGTCACGGGTATCGTCGTACCCGTGGATGGCGGCTTCTCCGCTTTTAGCGGCGTATAGGGCACAAACACGCCCCGAGGCGTGTGATCACAATAAAGAGAAGCGTAACGAAAGGATATGAGCGACATGAGCGATCCCACCGCGGAACTGAAGGGACATCAACCGCAACACGAATACCTCGTCGCCATCGATTCCGATGGATGCGTCTTCGATACCATGGAGATCAAGCACAAAGAGTGCTTCATCCCCAACATTGTCAAGCATTGGAAACTCCAGGCCGTGTCGAAATACGCGCGCATGGCGGCGGAGTTCGTGAACCTGTACTCCAAGTGGCGCGGCGTGAACCGTTTTCCCGCCCTCACGATGGCCTTCGATCTGCTTGAGGACTGGGACAAGGTCCAGGAGCGCGGCGTCGCCATTCCGAAAGCGCCGAACCTGCGCCGCTGGATCGAGACCGAGTCCAAGTTGGGCAATCCCGCCCTGGAGGCGTATTGCAAGGAACATCCCGAGCAAGAGGATATGCAGCAAGCGTTGCGTTGGAGTAAGGCCGTCAACGACACGGTGGCGGACATGGTCGAGGGCGTGCCTCCGTTCCCGCATGTGCAAGAATGCCTGGAAAAGGCCCAGCAGCGAGCCGATATCCTTGTGTGTTCGGCGACGCCGCAGGAAGCGTTGCGGAAGGAATGGCGCGAACATGATGTCGATGGATATCCCTTCACCATCGCGGGACAGGAGCAAGGCAAGAAGGCCGAGCATATCGCGTACGCCTCTCAAGGACGCTA
>PUOI01000524.1 GCA_003552765.1 Candidatus Hydrogenedentota bacterium
CCAGAGGGGTCACAGATGGTAGCCTGGGGTTGAAGCGCGCGCAGCGCGCGATACCCCAGGATCGCAAGCCCAGTCCGACGACCCCGGTAGGGGTCGCAGAACTCTTGTGCACGCAGCTGCTGCGACCCCTAAAGGGGTCGATGCGCGGGGTTCTGTTTCCGGGGGTATCGCCCGCGTGCTATTGCACGCGGCCTCAACCCCCGGCTACCAGCTGTCATCCCTACGGGATGGATTTGATGCATGTCAGGCTAAGCCAGACATAACCAGGGTATCCACAAATTAAGGGTTGAGGAGGTACTAGCGCGTTCACTTCGGGGACAAGGGGTTTAGGTTTGGCGCCGTCATAGTGCCCTCTCCTCCCGGAATTTGTTGATGTTCCGATTCAGTCATACGCAGCCCAAAAATGCACAGGCCTTGGAAACGGTTCAGCTCAAAGGCCTTTCGGACAGGGAGCCAAACTCGCGCCAGAGGCGCGATAGCGAGTAGCCTGGGGCAAGCGAAGCGCAGCCCCAGGGTGGAGGCATCCCCCGCATTTCCGTCCTGAAGGGACGGGAGAAAGACGGGGCGGCCGCTTCGGTCCCTTCAGGACCGATTTCGGAGACGGCCTGTGACCTAGGGCTGCGCTTCGCTTGCCCTAGGCTACTCCCCGTGGCGCCTTCAGCGCCACACACGCACACGGTTGAGCTATGATTTCGTGCGCGTCAAGCTTGAAAATGCGAAAGCGCCGGCTAACAGTTTTTTTGCGTGGCTCCCATACATATTTGACGCCCAATGATTCGCGGCAAAGACCTATTCGGAACTACGTGGAAGTTGGAACACAATAGCGGCAACCACAGATTTTGGATGGAACGGCTACTAGTACACTGCCCGCCTTTAAATTGTGGGTAGCCTCCAATGTTTGTGGCGAGGTGGCACGGGCTTCCAGCCCGTGATTCATGGCCTGGAAGGCCATGCCACCTCCTAGCGCGTTCACTTCGGTGGTCAACAAGTTTAGGCTTGACGCTCCCCCAGCAGCGGTCCGGAAGCTATTCCAGTCCGTACTCCGCGGGGATGAATTCCTTCTCGTACTGCTTCATGTAATGGTCCAGCACTTTGCCGTCCAAACCGTCAAACTCGTCGAGCCCGCCCTCGATGATATCGAGCCACGGCGCCTCCATCGGATGAAGGCGCATGCGTCCGGACTCGGTGGCCTCGCGCAACAGCGTGACCGCTTCCCGAGCAGCGTTATAGGCGCGGGACGCATAGTCGTCGTACACGTGGGTAGCGTGGACAATGGCCTGGCCAATTTGGATGGCCGCCAAGGGAGAGAGGACCAGGGCTTCGGCGCTAGTCGTGACATCGGATTCGGTCAGCAGCCCGGCCATGACATCCCCTTCTCCGTGTTGCCGGGCCGTGTTCAATAGCTTGCAGTCGTACCACAACTCTTCAAGGCAGGTCTCCGGCGTGTGGCCGCCAAAGAGTTGCGCATAGGGCACGGATTCGTTGCTCCAGAGATCGGCGCACGCCATCGCCACGTTGCCGATGTGGCTTGAATGGGCGCACGCCGCGCTCTTGCCCTCCATCGCGATGGGGATGCCCGTGATGGCCTTCAGGATGGGGCCTTCGTAGGCGCAATCCTTGTCCGGCCCCACGGCGCCCGCTTCCATGGCGCACAGACTGCGGGCCGCGCCGATGGCCCGCACCACCGCCGCGAAGGTCGAGGAGATCATCCTTTTGCGGGCGAGTTGCATCGCCGTGTTGGCGAATCCGCAGGCGGCGTCGCCCCCCGCGACCTTGCCGTGGGCGTGCGCGATGTCCACGATGCGCGGCCACAGGAACGCCATGTCCTGCGAGCCGAGCACGCCAAGCGCAAAAATCACCCCGCCGATGTCGCAACTCAAAATGGCGCCGTCGGATACTTCCTTGCCGCCCGTGGATTCAATGGCGAGAATGTCGGAATAGGGCGCGCACCGATCAAACGTTTCCAGGACCAGTTCCGTTTCCATGCTTGTGCGGTTGCGCGGCGGCCTGACCCGGTCCCGGATGTCCGCCACCGTCGTCCGCAGCGCGGCATGCACCCCCTTGGCCTGGTAGTCCTCGATGACCTCGCGCGTAACTTGGATCACGCGCTCGCCCCACTCGGGATGGAGGGTCAGCTCGAAGACAAGTTCAATCTCAATCACCAGCTTGGGCACGCCAAGGTCCTCGGCGCGTTGCAAGACGCCTTGGGCCATGGAGCGGTAAAGGGCGGTGGTCTCGTCCAAGGAGGTCTCGGCCACTTCAAAGCCATGAGGCAGCATGTAATTGACCTCGGGCAAGACCTCGCCCCCGCCCACGGTGATTTCCGGGGTGACGGCGACGGGCGCCGGGCATGAGCCAAAGACAAGGTCCATGGGATTGCCCGTGGTTAAGCGAGTAAAGGATTTCATACAGCGCGTGTCCCCTTCTTAAGCGCTCGCGCCCCTGTATTCCGCCACGGCCTTGGCGATAGCCCGAATGTGCGCATCGGTCGTGCCACAGCATCCCCCGAGAATGTTGACCCCCGCATCCAGCAAAGCAGGCGCGGTCTCCGCCATGGATTCGGGCGCTTCGGGAAAAATGTCCTCGCCCTCGTCCGTGCGCGTGGGCCTGCCCGCGTTGGGGGAAGCGAGCAACGGCGTATCGGGGGCCGCCGCCCGCAACTCTTGGACCACCCCCACCATTTCCTTTGGGCCAAGGGTGCAATTGGTCCCAATGATATCCGCCCCCGCTTGGAGAAGGGCCGGGGCCATCTCCGCCGGACTCACGCCCATCATGGTGCGGTATTCGCCGCCGGGCAAATGGTCGTACGTGAAACTGCATATGATTTCCATGCGGGTGTTCTCCCGCACCGCGCGCACGGCGATGGAGGCCTCGTCGATGGCGCTCATGGTCTCCACGACCGCCACGTCCGCGCCTCCTTCTTCCAAGGCCCGAGCTTGTTCGGTGAATCCGCTGTAGAGTTCTTCCTCCGTTATGTCGCCCATGAGCAACATATGGCCGCTAGGTCCGATGGAGCCCAGGATATGGGCTTCCGGCCCCATTACGTCGCGCGCGATCGCGGCGGCTGAGCGGTTGATTTCGGCCACCCGAGCCTCCAAGCCCCGCATCCCCAATTTGAAGCGCGTTCCCCCGAAGGTGTTGGTTGTCAGGAGTTGCGCCCCGGCGTCCCGATACGCCTGGGCGATGGCTCGAATCTCCTCGGGATGCTCGAGGTTCCACATCTCCGGGCACGCGCCCATTTCGAGCCCCCGGTTTTGCAGGGCCGTTCCCCACGCCCCATCCGAAACCTGGACGGGCCGCGTCTTGAGTTCTTGCATAAGCGTTGTCATGGGAACTCCTTTGTATTTCGTATGCTGGAGCGACGCGCCCGCTCGCGCCGATTATCTCTGGCGCCTTGGCTGTTTGCCGCACGGTGTTCGCGCTGACACGACGGCTATCATAGAGCGGACTCGCTACCAGCAATGACCCACCATCCCTCCCCATTTCCGTAAGAGGGAATTCAGGGGGCGACCCTGCCCCCGAGGTATGATTTCGCCTGTGAGCCTTAGCTGGCGGCCGCCGACAACTGATTCAGCGCCGACTGAGGATCCTCCCCATACGCATCGGCCCCGATCTTGTGCGCGAAGCCTTCCGTCAACGGCGCCCCGCCGACAATGACGAAGGTATTGGGTTTGTTCTCCTTGATGAGCTTCACCGTCTTCTCCATGCTCGCCATGGTGGTGGTGAGAAGCGCGCTGAGCCCCACGACCGCATCGGGATTCTCTTCCAGGGCCTCCATGAACTTCGCCGGCGGCACGTCCACCCCGAGGTCGATCACCTTCCAGCCGCCGCCTTCCATCACCATCGCCACCAGGTTCTTGCCGATGTCATGGAGGTCTCCTTCGACGGTGCCGATGACGAACGTGCCGATGTGCCGCGCCTCGCCGGACTCGAAGAAAGGCTTCAAGTGCTCCATGGCGGCGCTCATGGCCCTCGCGGCCATCAGTAGGTCGGGCACGAACACCTTGTGTTCGCTGAACTTCTTGCCGACCCGGCCCATTCCCTCGATGAGGCTCTGCTCCAGCAGTTGACTCGGAGGGATCTTCATTTCGAGCGCCTTCTTCGTCAACTCATCCGCGCCTTCTTCCCCCTTCATGTCCGGCGGGTAAGGGGCCTTGGCGTTAACCTTGCCCCGTTCAATACATGTGGCGAGTTGCTCCAGTATGTCCGGCATGTCGCATTCTCCTTCGTTGTCCGGTCTTGTGTAGACCGAATCCCCCACAGTGCAGACCGATTCATCCTTTACCCCGGCCACCCATCGGTATGGGGCAAAAGCAGATGGTATCATATCATTTCTGCTAAGCTGGTGTCCGCCCCATTTTCTTCGTTGCGCCGGAAACCGCGAGATGCGATGATACGTATTCCGAGTCAATGCGCGTACGCCGTGGCGTACGGGCGATGTAGGCTGAAACCGGTATCGAACCAGGAGGAAAAACGCCATGACGCTCCATCAACCAGAATCGAATTCCGCTCAGCGTCTGAACAAACTGAGCCGCCGGGAACTGCTGGCCTATTCGGCTGCTTTCGGGGCGAGCTTCGCCGCGGCGGGCGGCGTGGGCCGGTCCGCCCAGGCTCAGACGCTGACCCCCAGGGGCGCCGCAAACCCTGAGCGGGAGTACGACATGAAAAAGTCCATCAACCTGTGGGCGTTGCCCTATCCCGATGACATGTCCTTGGAGACCTGCCTCGACATCTGCGCGGACGCCGGGTTTGAAGGGGTGGAGCTGAATTACGACGTCGAGGGCGAGTTGTCCCCCGAGGCGAGCGAGGACGAGCTGCGCGCCATTGGCGATATGGCGCGGGAGAAAGGCCTTGAAATCGCGGGGCTCTGCTCGTTCCTGTTCTGGCCCTTCTCGCTAACGCACGAGAACCCGGACACACGGGAGGAAGGCATCGAACTCGCCAAGAAAATGGCCCGCGCGGCGCACCTGCTGGGCACGGAAGAGCTGCTGGTGGTCCCTGGCGCCGTGTATGTGCCTTGGCTGCCCGATGAACCGCCCGTGCCCCACGACGTGGCCGACGAACGGGCCAAGGACGCCGTGAGCCGTGTACTCGAAGTGGCGCAAGAAGAGCAGGTGCATCTCAACATCGAGAACATCTTCACGAATGGCTTCCTGCACAGCCCGCAAGAAATGAACGCGTTTGTCGATTATTTCGACTCCGAGTACGTGCAAATCCACTTCGACACGGGCAACATCATGCTCTACCATTTCCCCGAGCATTGGATTCCGATCTTGGGGGATCGCATCCGCCACGTGCATCTCAAGGAGTACAACAAGAACCTCAACGAGTTTAACCTGAACGCCTTCCGCACCCTGCTCGACGGCACCACCAACTGGCCCGCCGTGCTGGACGCCTTCGAGGCCGTGGGATATACGGGATACCTTACCTTCGAATACTTCAACCCCTTCCCGCATCATCCGGAGGCGATCGTGTACCACACGTCCGATGCCCTGGACCGCATGCTTGGGCGCAAGGGGTAACCACTATGGCGGCTGGGGTATCGTCTGCAAGCGGCTGCGAGCAGGCGATGCCCCGCCGCCGCTCATCATGACCAAGGAACGTCTCGACACATTGGTGCAACGCCAGACAGGTCTTAGCCGGTCCCAGGCGCAAGGCCTCATCAACACGGGCAAAGTGTACGACGCGCAGGGGCGGAAGCTGGACAAGGCGGGGCTTCGCGTGGACGAAACGGCCGTGCTGGAGATTCGGCGGGACGAGATGCGCTATGTCAGCCGGGGCGGCTACAAGCTGGAGGCGGCCCTCGATCACTTTGGCATCGACGTGACCGGGCGCATCGCCCTTGATGCAGGCGCCTCAACCGGTGGATTCACGGATTGCCTGCTTCAGCGCGGCGCGGCGCGGGTCTACGCCGTGGACGTGGGCTATGGCCAGCTAGCGTGGGGTCTTAGCCAAGACGAACGTGTTCACGTCATGGACCGCACCAATATCCGCCATCTCACGCCGGACCGTCTCCCCGAACACCCGGACTTCTTCGCGGTTGACTGCTCTTTCATCAGCCTGCGCCTGGTGCTTCCGCCGCTGGCCGCGTTGCTCGCGCCGGGAGCCGCTGGCGTGGCGCTCATAAAGCCTCAGTTCGAGGCGGGCAGGCAGGATGTGGGCAAAGGGGGGGTGGTGCGCGATCCCGCCATCCATGAGCGCGTCATCGCGGAGTTCCGGGAAGCGGCGGCGGAGATGGGATTCCCCGGCGCGGATGTGATACCGTCTCCCATAGTGGGGCCTGCGGGAAACCGGGAGTTCTTGGCGTATCTGCCCCGCCTTGCTCCCCCGTCAAGCCAAGAAACTTCGTGACATAACCGAACCACGGCGCAAAACCACCCATGTTGGAAGTGCTTCGCATCCAGAATTACGCCCTCATTGACGAAATCGAGGTGGAGTTCGCTCCTGGGTTTAACGTGCTCACCGGCGAAACGGGGGCGGGCAAATCGATCATCGTGGGCGCCCTCAACCTCATCCTTGGCGCCCGGGCTTCCAGCGGCGCGGTCCGCGAAGGGGCCAAGCGCGCCGAGGCCGAGGCGGTGTTCCG
>PUOI01000170.1 GCA_003552765.1 Candidatus Hydrogenedentota bacterium
GCGCATACCAGCGCCAGCAGGCTCGATCGCGGCAAGTGAAAGTTGGTCAGCAGCAAATCAACGCCCTGGAACGTGTAGGGCGGATAGATGTAGCAGTTCGTCACTCCGCCTCCAGCGCGGAACCGGCCCCCGGGGCAGCACGTCTCCAAGACGCGCGTGGTCGTGGTCCCAACGGCCAGTACGCGTCCCCCATGTTCGCGCACCGCGTTGAGCTGCGAGGCGGTTTCCTCGGAGAACGCGAAATCCTCTCCCTCCACCGCGTGTTCGGCCAAGTCGCCGCTCTGGATTGGCCGGAAGGTGCCGTAGCCCACATGGAGGGTGACCCGCGCCGTTTCGACGCCCTTGTCCGACAACGCCTCGAAGACGCGCCCCGTGAAGTGCAATCCCGCCGTCGGCGCCGCCACCGCACCGGGCTTGTCCGCGTACACCGTCTGATAGCGCCGCAGATCCGACGCGTCTGGCTGTTCGCGCTCGATGTAGGGCGGCAACGGAATCTCGCCGGCTTCTTCCAGGGTCTTGAGCACATCGGATTGGGCGAACCGGACCCTGCGCCTCCCCGAGGGTAGCCGCTCGGCCACGCGGCAGGTGAGCCCCGCCGGCAGCGTGATGTCCGTCCCGGGCTGAACCCGGGACGAGGGGCGCACAAGCGCGTCCCACTCGCCGGGCGCGATTTCCCGGAGCAAGAACACCTCGACCTTGCCGCCGGTGGGTTTCCGGCCGTGGAGCCGGGCGCGAATGACGCGGGTGTCGTTCAACACCGCGCAGTCACCCCGCCGCAGATAGGCGGGCAGATTGTGGAACACATCGTCGTGAAACTGCCCGGTCTGGCGGTCCACGACGAGGAGACGCGCCTGATCCCGTTCTTCGCAAGGCCGTTGCGCGATAAGATCCTGAGGCAGTGTGTAATCGAGTTCGCTGGTCTTCATGGCGCAACTGTAGCAGGAGAGGGAGCCGCACCGCCAGCCGCAGAGACGTTCCCCTCCAGGACGACTTGTTGCGAAACAGAATTTGCGGTTGTGAGCGCCTTGCCAGTACAATCGCCGCGCCTGGACTCCGCTAGCGAAGGCGCGGGGGAGATTAGGAATGCAAACGCGCGGCCCCGTGGGGCTGGCCGCGCGGCCATGGGGCAATCGATAGATAAGGAGTGTGTGGCGCTCATGATACGAGCAGGATTGATCGGTTACGGCTATTGGGGACCCAACCTTGCCCGCAACCTGAATGCGCACGAGGATTGCGTCTTGGCCCGTGTGAACGATATGAGTGAAAAACGGCGCAAACTGGCGGCCCAGACGTTCCCCGCAGTGGAAGTTGTTGCGGATGCCGCTGCAATCACTCAGGCCACGGACATCGATCTCGTGGTCATCGCCACCCCGGTGTTCACGCATCACGATTTCGCCAAGGCGGCGCTGCTCAACGGCAAGCACGTGTGGGTCGAGAAGCCGATGACCTCGAATCTTGACCAGGCCAAGGAGTTGGTGGACATCGCCGCGGAGCGGGGTCTGACCATCATGGTGGACCACACGTTCCTCTTCACCGGCGCGGTGGAGACGATGCGGGAGGTGATTGACAACGGTGAGCTGGGAGACCCCTATTACTTCGACTCGGTGCGGATCAATTTGGGCATATTCCAGCACGACATCAACGTAATCTGGGACCTCGCGCCGCACGATTTCTCCATTATGGACCACCTCATCGGACCGAATGCACGCGGCGTTTCCGCCCATGGCTGCGACCACTTCGGCACCGGCCTGGTGGACATGGCCTATGTCAGCGTGTTCTACGATAACAACCTCATGGCCCATTTCCACTTGAATTGGCTTTCGCCCGTCAAGATCCGGCGCACCATCATCGGCGGCTCGAAAAGGATGCTGGTGTGGGACGACCTCAACATGGACGAACGGGTCAAGATATACGACAAGGGCATGGAGGTGACCACGCAGGAGGGTATGTACCGGGTGCTGGCCACGCCGCGTATCGGCGAAATGCGAGCGCCCATCGTGCCTAACACGGAGGCCTTGAGCGCCGAGGTGGATTATTTCATGCGGTGCTTGAACGAGGGGAAACAGCCTTTCAACGACGGTCAAGCCGGGCTCCGCATCGTTTCGCTGCTGGAGGCCACGGATCACTCGCTCAAGCACGGCGGGAAACAAATCACGCTTTAGACCGAATAGATGCCACGTCGAGGAGCCCGCGCGCTTTTGGCTTGTGCGCCCGCCATGGTGCATTGGGGCTTGGCATAAATGCGAAGGGATATTGGGGCTTGTATCTAGCAAAACAAACAGCACGCCGCTTTGTTCGCGATCTCCAGATACGTCTGGGAAGACGCAGGCTTCCAGCGTTGAGACAACAAAACGCGGTTTGTGGCAAGATAGCGGATGTCCTGGAAGGCGCGTTCGCGGGCGCCGTAACGCCGGAAGAACAGAAATGGGTAACAAACATTGAAGCCATCCGGCGCCGTTTAGACCGTTGCCGCGAAAAACTCTATCTGGAAGATTTTGGGGCAAGAACCGCTGATGCCGCCCTAACCGAAGAGGACATGCGCCAAGGGGCTACAATCGAAAAGGAAGTCCGCGTCCATAATAGGGCCAGCAAAGAAAAGTTCTGGGCGTTGCTGCTCTTTCGGCTGATTCGGGAATTCCAGCCGAATACGTGCTTGGAGTTGGGGACCTGTTTAGGGATCTCCGCCGCGTATCATGGAGCGGCGCTTAAGCTCAATGGCGCGGGTAAACTCGTTACGTTGGAGGGTTCCGAATCCCTGACGGCGCATTCCAAGTCGAATCTTGCGGAATTGGAACTTGACAATGTCGAGGTCGTGTGCGGGCGTTTCGTGGACACGCTTCCTGATGTGCTGACCACATGCGGCCCAGTTGACTATGCGTTTGTAGACGGCCATCATGCGGAACAACCCACAGTCGATTATTTCCAGATGATTGCGGAGCATGCCGCAGAGTTTTCTATATTCGTATTCGATGACATCTCATGGTCAGACGGAATGCGGAAAGCCTGGCGCCGAATCACGGAGGATCCCAGGGTCAAAGCCGCCGTCGACCTGCGGACCATAGGAATCTGTGTGCTCCACAACGAAACGGCGGATAAGACCTGTTTCCGCGTCCCCCTATATTAGACGGTATGTACTTAATCACGCTTTAGCCGTCACCCCCCCAACCCCCGGAAGGAACCGTATTTCGTGGAGGATTATAACCGCATCGCGCCGGACGTCGAACTCGGCGCGGACGTGAAACTGAGCTGTTTTATCAACGCCTACGGCTGCCGCATCGGCTGCCGGACCAAGGTGGGTTCCTTCGTCGAGATTCAAAAAGGAGTAATTATCGGCGCGGACTGCAAGATATCGAGCCACACCTTTATTTGCGAAGGGGTCGATATTGGCGACGGCTGCATGGTCGCGCACAATGTGACGTTCATTAACGACAAGTACCCCGCCGCCGTCAACCCGGATGGCACGATGCAAACCGAGGCCGATTGGGAAGTAGTCCCCACGCGCGTGGGCAAGGGCGTGTCGATAGGCAGCAGCGCCACGATTCTGTGCGGCGTGATTATTGGCGATGGCGCCATGATTGGGGCGGGCAGCGTCGTCACCAAGGATGTGCCGGCGGGGGAACTCTGGGTCGGCAACCCCGCCCGCTACTTGAAAAAGGTGTCCGAGATTTCCTGAGAACTCCGGCGTTTCCTTTTCGGCCGGCGGGATTTTTTGATTCCCCGGTCACAGCGTGCTACCATGATTTTCCATGCTTAGAACGCTATCGTACCGCCACGACCGGCGGCCCCATGGCCTGGGTTTCTACATGAATGTATCTCTAGAAACGCAGAGCAGCATGGAAGGATGAGCCCCATGGACATAGACATCCGGTACAGACAGGCTTTCACACTTATGAAACGCGAGGCGGGATAAAGGGACGGATGGAATGGTCGAAATTGTCCGGGAATGGTATCACCGCCACCTAACAAACCCGCAAGTCGTCATCCTCGCGCTGCTGCTGCTGTTCGGGTTCCTGGCCGTCTACTTCTTTGGCCGGGTCCTGACCCCCCTCCTTGTCAGCCTTGTGATCGCATATCTCTTGGAAGGTATAGTGGCCTACTTGCAGCGATTGGGCGCGCCCCGGTTGCCGGCCGTGGTCATTGTGTTCTTTGCTTTCTTAACGGTGCTCGTGCTGGTTTTGCTCGGGCTCATCCCCATGCTCACGCGGCAGGTGATTCAGCTCGTGCGCGAACTGCCTGGCATGATCTCTCAAGGGCAGCAGATGCTGCTTGAGCTTCCCGAACGCTATCCGCAAATTGTCTCCGAGGAATTCGTTCGGGAGATCATAAGCACCATACGCAGCCAAGTGACGCCGCTCGGACAACGCGTGATGACGACCTCGATCGCGTACATGTTCCATCTCGTTAGTCTCTTGGTGTATACGATCATCGTGCCGCTTTCCGTCTTCTTCCTGCTCAAGGACAAGGACGTCATTCTGAACTGGTTCTTGCGCTTTATGCCGCAAGAACGGGCGCTCGCCAACGAAGTGTGGGAGCAGGTCAATTACAAGATCGGCCGCTATGTTCGCGGCAAATGCGCCGAGATCATCATCGTGTGGTCCGTGACATTTGTCGTATTCACCATGTTTGGGATGAACTACGCCATGCTGCTGTCCTTTGGCGTGGGCTTGTCCGTTATCGTGCCCTACATTGGCGCCGCCGTCCTCACCATCCCCATCGCCCTCGTGGCCTATTTCCAATGGGGGTGGGGAAGCGAATTCGTGTATGTGCTTATCGCATACGGCGTCATCCAGTTCCTCGACGGAAACCTGCTGGCGACCCTGCTGTTCAGCGAGGTTGTCAATATGCACCCCATCGCCGTCATCGCCGCCATCTTCGTGTTCGGCGGCTATTGGGGGTTGTGGGGCGTGTTCTTCGCCATCCCCCTCGCCACCCTGGTGCAAGCCGTCATCGAATCCTGGCCCCGCCAGCAGCCGCAACCGGCGCTCCCAGATAACCCCAAAGAGTAAAGCGCCGGCCGCCCAGCCGCCACACCGCCTTATCCGGCGATGGCCATGTTGACAACTCCGGCCTCCCCGTGCTTCAATAGGACTGAACAGGATTTCAGTATGCGGCGTGACGGACTCACGGCGCATCAACGCGGGAACGCGGAGGAAGGCGGCAATGGCGCGGCCCCTTACAAAACGGCAGGCGGCGATCCTACAGTTTATCGCCCAGACCATACAGGACCAGGGGTACCCCCCGACATTGGCGGAGATCGGCGCGCATTTCGGCATCCGCAGCACCAACGGGGTGACGGATCATCTCGTCGCGCTGGAACGCAAGGGCTATCTCACCCGGTCGAGCAAGGCGCGCTCCCTGCATGTCACGGAAAAAGGGGTGGCGGACCTCTATGAGGCGGAGCCCAACACGCTGCCGCTCGTGGGGCGCGTGGCGGCGGGACAACCGCTGTTCGCCGAGGAGAACATCGAAGGCCGGGTCACGGTGGATCCCGCGCACGTGCGGGAGGGCGCGTTTTGCTTGCGCGTGAACGGCGAAAGCATGGTGGAGGCCGGCATTCTGGACGGGGACCTCATCGTGGTGGATCCGTCGCGCCGGCCGCGCAAGGGCGATGTGGTCGTGGCGATGGTGGACGATGAAGTGACCGTGAAGCGGTTCTATCCCGAAGGGGCCTGGATTCGGCTTGAACCCGCCAACAGCGCCATGCAACCCATTGTCGCGCCCGCGGACACGGTGTCCATCCAAGGCGTCGTCACGGCGTTGCAGCGAAGACTTGTGTAGTAGGCATATCAACGGCGGCCCGGCCGCCCTCCAGTTTGGAGAGGGGCCGGGCCACGCGCCATGGGTCAGCCTATGGCGTTCTTGCCGGTTTCGGCCGTTCGAATCCGGATGCATTCGCCGAGGTCGAGGATGAAGATCTTGCCATCGCCAATCTCGCCCGTCTTGGCGCCTCGAATGATGGCGTCAACCGCGGGTTGGACGAAGTCCTCGTTGACCGCGATTTCCATGCGGATTTTCTTAAGCAGGTTGACCTCCACCGTGGCGCCGCGATAGGTCTCGCTGTAGCCCATCTGCTGGCCGCATCCCAGGGCGTTGGTCACCGACATGCGCTTGATGTCGTGCTCGAACAGGGCTTGCTTCACTTGGTTGAGCCGCTCGGGTTGAATGTACGCGATAATCAGTTTCATCTCATGCTATCTCCTTATGGCTGGGGGTTGCCCGCGCTTATTTGCTGGTGAAGATCTGGAAGCCGCCGTACGCTTCCATGCCGTGTTCGTCGATGTCCAGCCCGCGGCTCTCCTCGTTCTCGGTAATCCGGATGCCTAGCGTGGCTTTCAAGATGGCGAAGAAGACAAACGCCGTAATGAAGTACGTCAGCCCCGCCGCCACGACGCCAATGAGCTGCACCACGAAATTGCCGCCGCCGAAGATGCCCACGGCCAGCGTACCCCACACGCCGCAGATCGCGTGGACGGAGATGGCGCCAACGGGGTCGTCAATGCGGATGCGGTCGAAGCCGAGCACGGCGAGCACCACGATGACGCCGGCGATGAGCCCCACCACGGCCGACCA
>PUOI01000594.1 GCA_003552765.1 Candidatus Hydrogenedentota bacterium
AGCCGCGGAGCAACTCGCCGAGACCAAGAGCAACGCCGTTCCTCTCACGTCAGAGGGCGGAAAGCCGATGTGGACTGCGTCCGCGGAAAGCCGCGCGCTGTTCTTGACTCCGGAGACAGCGGCTAGTCTCAGGGACGCTGGTTCCCGGGGCAATCAAGGCGGCTCTTGGGATCTTTCCCCAGGCGTGCAAGAACCAGCGGCGGGCGTGTCACGAAGCGAGGCCGCCACGGCATCCAATAGCGCGGCGCGAACGGAGTCCCCGGATCTCAAGGAATCCGTCATCCAATCGGTGCGCTACTTGGCCAGCCGGGGCGAACGCTCGTTGAGCATCCGGCTCAAACCGGATTCGCTGGGTGAGTTGCGCGTCACGGTGACCACGGCGCAGGATAGGGTTCAGGTCCAACTGTTCACGGGAAACGCTGCGGTGCGCGAATCCCTCGAAGCTCAACTCCCTCAACTCAGGGAAGGCTTGACGCGAGAGGGCTTCGATGTGATGCGGCTGTCCGTGGAGACCGATTCCACCGGCGGTAATGCGGCGGAAGGCGGCCATTCGCACACGCCGATGCACGATCTCCTCAACCCGCGGCAAGGCGGAAGACACGTTCCCACCCTTGGCCCGAATACCGGAACGCGCTCCGCTGGCTCGGCGAGCCCTGAAAGGCCGGCGAACCGCATTAGCGATCAGACAATCGACGTGCGGATATGATCGCCCCAACACATAAGAAACATCAACAAGGAGGTGATGAACAATGAACGCCCTTGTAGGCGCCCGGATGAACACGACCGGCCTCATGAGCCCCTCCCCCAACAAGCGGGTGGAGACGTGGGAGCAGATGCAGTCCATCCCCCGCGCGAGCCTGCTCGGTCAGGCCAAGCAACTGGGCGGCGCGCCCAAGGACGCCCGCATCAAGGGAGTGGAAGTGGTCGAGGAAGGCGAGGTGCGTCCGGAGAATGAACTCGGCCGCGAAGCTTTTCTTGAGCTGCTGGTGACGCAGTTGCAAAACCAGGATCCCCTTGATCCCATGGACGACCGCGACATGGTGGCTCAGCTCGCCCAGTTCTCCTCGCTCGAACAGATGAGCAATCTGAACGAGAGTTTCAAGGAATACCGGGAGAGCGTGGAACACTCCCGCTTCATCGGGGCCGCATCCTTGCTCGGCCGCACGGTGACGGGCAGAACAGAGGACGACGAAACCGTCACGGGTGAAGTAACGGGAATCCACACCGAGGAACGCGTGCCATACGTCACGGTAGCGGGATACTCGGTTCCCGTGAGCAACATCCGTGGCATCGAGTAAACACAGGGGACTACCCCATGGTAAACCCAATAGACCTTAACCCAACGCAACCCGCGCAGCCCGGCGCTCCGCCCAAACCGGCCCGCTCGCAAGAGGCGGCCGGAACGAGCTTCGCCGAGGTCCTGCGCGAACAACAGCAGACTCAGGCCGCTAAGGGCTTGCGTCTCAGCGCACACGCGCAACAGCGCCTGGAAAGCCGTGGCATCACCCTGACGCCTCAAGAGATGACTCAGGCCGAAAAGGCCCTGGACAAACTGGCGGCCAAGGGCGCCAAGGAAGCATTGCTTGTAACGGAGCGATCCGCGCTCGTGGTGAGCGTGGCCAACCGCACCGTCATAACCGCCATGCCCCGCGAAGAGGCTGGTGAAAACGTGTTCACGCAAATTGACAGCGCGGCCATCCTTCCCCATGAAGAACCGGCCGCCCAACCCCAAGTGAAGGATCGGGCTGGACTCCTCTGAGAGAGGCCCGGGGACCGCCGACCGACCGACGCGGTCCCACCCAACAACGACTGTAGGAGGAATGAACGATGGGAAGTGCGCTCTTTACCGGAGTCACGGCGCTAATCGCGAACCAGCGCCGTTTGGATGTGATTGCGAGCAACATCTCGAACGTCAACACGACCGGATACAAAGGCTCGACGGTTCAGTTTCAAGACCTGTTTAGCCAAACCTTGTCCGGCGCCCGCGCGCCCGTGGAGGGATTCGGCGGAAGCAACCCCTCCCAAGTCGGCCTAGGTGTTCAGGTCGGCTCCATCGATGTAGACCATGGCCAAGGCTCCATGAGTTCCACGGGCAAGGAATCCGATCTCGCCATCGAAGGCGCCGGCATGTTTGTCCTGAGCGACGGCAACATCGAGCGGTACACGCGCGATGGTTCCTTCAAGCTCAACGCCGACGGCCAACTCATCCATGGGGGAACGGGGCTCTTCGTACAAGGGTTTCTCGCGGACGAGGACGGCGTTATACAGGATACCGCTTCGCCTGAAAACATCGAAATCCCCGTCGGCGCGCAATCCATTGTGTCCGCCACGAGAGAGGCGCGCTTGGTCGGCAACCTGGATTCAGACGCCCCCGTCGGAACGACGGCCACGCGCACCATTGAGGTGTACGACTCGCTGGGTACGAAACGGGAGGTTACCCTGACCTTCGAAAAGCGTTCGCCGCAGGAATACGACGGCGTAAACTATAATTCATGGGAGTGGCAAGCCAACTTCACCAACAAGGAAGGCGAGACCCAAGACATTGGCTCGGGAACGATACTCTTCGACAACAACGGCGACAAGGCGTTTGAAGGAACGATGGTGGACGATGAGTTCACGGCGCGTCCCGAGGATGAAGCCCACATCGCGATTACGAGTGATCAGCTTGGGGATTTGGAATCCTTTCCAGTGGATCCTTTCGAATTCCGCCTCAACCTCACCCGGATGACCGAGCTTTCCAGCAGCAGCGATGTCAATCTTGAGTCGCAGGACGGCTTCGGCCGGGGCACGCTCGAAAGCTTCACCATCGGCCGGGACGGCGTCATCAACGGCGTCTTCACCAACGGCCTGACCCGCACCATCGGCCAGGTGGGCCTCGCCAGTTTCAGCAACGTGGCTGGCCTGGAACGCATGGGCGAAAACATGTTCCGCGACACCCCGGCTTCCGGCTCTCCTCAGGTCGGCTTGCCCAATACCGGGGGCCGTGGCCAAGTCTCGGGCGGCGTGTTGGAAGGCTCGAATGTGGACCTCAGCCGGGAGTTCAGCGAGCTGATTACCACACAACGCGCTTTCCAAGCCAATGCGCGGACCATCAGCGCCTCCGACGAGCTGCTCCAAGAAACGGTGAACTTGGGCCGCTAAACACCAGGATACTCTACCCTTGCCGGGGAAGCGGCGCAACACCCGCTGCTTCCCCGGCTTTTGCATGCCATGCTACGCAAGCATGGCGTGCAAAGCGAAAGCGCACCCCTCGGGAAGGGGTGCGCCTTGGCAGAAAGGAGGTATGGGGGATGGCTAAATGATTAGCGCTTCGAGAACTGGAAGCGTTTGCGGGCTCCCGGTTGACCGTACTTTTTCCGCTCAACTTTGCGGGCATCCCGCGTGAGCAAGCCCGCCCTTCGCAACGGATGACGGTATTTTTCATCGATTTGCACCAGCGCACGGGCGATACCCAGCCGCAACGCGCCGGCTTGTCCGCTGAGACCGCCTCCGTCACACCGGGCGCGGACATCAAACCGATCCGTGTTCTCGGTGGCGTCAAAAGGTTGTTTCGTCATCATCACCAGCACTTCACGGGCCATGTAGTCCTGCACTTCACGGCCGTTTACGGTGATTTTGCCCGTGCCGCGGGAAAGCCGGACGCGGGCCCGAGCGCTCTTGCGGCGTCCAATGGCTACATATTCTTGACCTACTTGGGGCACGAATCGCTTCTCCTCTTTATCAGGTTTGAAACATCCAAAACGCGGGCTACTTGACGTCGTGGACCGTGGGCTGCTGCGCCGTGTGCGGATGCTCCGGACCGGCGTAGACCCGCACGTTGGTGGTCAGTTTGCGGCCTAGGCGGTTATGGGGCAGCATGCCTTTCACGGCCAGAAACATGGCGCGGGCGGGATGCTTCGCAAGCATCTCCGCGTACGAGGTTTCACTGAGTCCGCCAACGTAGCCGCTGTGCCGGTAGTACATTTTGTCGTTGTACTTATTGCCGGTGACACGCGCCTTCTCGGCATTAATAATGATCACGTGATCGCCACAGTCAAGATAAGGAGTATACTGGGGCTTGTGCTTGCCGCGCAACAGGCGGGCGGCCTCCGCCGCGACTCGCCCAAGCACCTTATCCTTGGCGTCAATCACGTACCAGGCTTTTTCGATTTCGTCCTGTTTCGGAACGTACGTCTTCACAATACAAACTCCTGCAGTGGTGCGGCAGATAGGGGGAAATAGCCGGACAGCGATGGTTCTCACGCCCATCGGAAGCGTACTATACCAATATGAGCGGCCCGTGTCAACATTTTGTTCAGACCCCAATCGCCGATCGTCTGGACTGGGACCCGGCGTACGCGCCGCTTCGTTTCTCCATCGCGTATACCGCGACGGCTAGGATATGGATTGGAGGTAACTGTCCAGGCGGTACCGATATGCCGGCCTGGTTTGGCATTCTCGTCGATGGAGTGCATTGTTTTACGTGAACGCTGACGAACGAGAGCTTTGAATCCAGAACGGCAGGCCAGTGCATACGCCCTGTTCGCCCACATCAAAAGCTACATCTCCACCTCGCTCAAACTACTTCTGCACAACATCACAGACGCCACCAACGGCAACCCATGCCATGGATTGCCCAGCCGCGCGACCCTACCAAATGACCGCCTGGACAGTTACGTTCTCTTTTCCTTTTCTCCGTGTTATGTCATAAGCACGGACTCTCCAGACCGGATTCGCGGCCTGGACCCACTTGGCTACAGGTTGTAATACTCCTCCCATCCCTCGCGGGGCGGGGGATACGAAAGCAACTCATTGGCCTGGTCGTTGTCGACGAATCTCTTGCGCTCCGGATCAAAACTCAGCGGTTCGCCTACCCGGCCCATTTCCTGCGCAATAACGCCGAGCGTGAACACCTGATTAAGCGTCCCCGCCACCTCGAACGGCGACCGGGGCGTCTCCTCGCCCAGAGCGGAAAGCACGAAATTGGCGTAGTGGTTTGAGCCCGTCTCATAACCTGGGAGATCCTCTTCAACCTCCTCATGTCTGGATTCGGGAATCACGCGAAGGGGGTCACCGTGAGTTCCACCCGCAAAGTCGTATTCCCCGCCGAGCAACACTTTCCCCGCCGAACCGGTGCGTTCCCCCTCGGGAGGGCGGTTGTCGTCTCCATCATACCAGTACACTTCCACCGGCGGCTTTTCTCCCCGGGCCGGGAACGTGAATTTTAACGTGGTTTCCAGCGGGAAGATATACGGATTATGCCGCTCGACGTGAACGAGTTCGACTTCCGTGGGCAGGCCCAGTTCAAGGAAACGGTGCGCGGTGTCAAGAATATGCGGCCCCCAATCGCCGAGCGCTCCCATCCCATAGCGATACCACCCCCGCCAATTTCCGGGATGGTATCGTCCACTGAACGGGCGTTCCTCGGCGGTTGTATGCCAGAGATGCCAATGCAGACCTTCGGGAACCTCCTCGCCCTCGGGATATCCTTCCACCTCGCCCCAGGGATGCCAGCGCCGATCCCGGTTGAAATGGGAAACTACTTTGGTGACGCCATCCGTGAGGCCCGCCTCGGCAAATGCCCTGAACTGATGATAGTTCGCGCCCGAGTGCCCTTGGTTGCCCAACTGCGTAACCACGTTGTATTTCTTCTCTGCTTCCATTAGCAGTTCGCTCTCCTGGAATGTGTTGGCAAGCGGCTTTTCCACGAATACGTGCTTGCCCATAGACATCGCCAGGATTGCGATCGGAAAATGCGAATGGTCCGGCGTACCTATACCCACTGCGTCAATGTCCCCGTCCATTTCCTCGAGCATTTCCCGAAAATCATAATAAGGGCGGGCGCCCTCATAGTCAGGCAACCGGTTTTCATCCACGTCGCATACCGCAACCACGTTCGCTCGGTCGTGATTGGCTATCTGGCGCGCGCCCACGCCACCCACCAATGCGTAGTTAAGCCGTTCGTTCGCCCCCGCTACCCGCGAGTAGGAAAGGGCCGTCAGCGCCCCCGCCGCGCTCACACCCACCGTTTTCATGAAATCGCGCCGATTCAAGTTCATGGTTCCTCCTTTGAGTAATATGGGGTTTCCCATGTTTTGTCGAGACCCCCTATGGCCTCTTTGCCCCCGGTTATCCTAGTGTAACCAGAGTTAGACCGTATGTCAAAGCATCGGCCAGCGCAATCGCATCAAAACACACCCACTTGAATCGTATTGTGTGCGTATTCTGGAGCCCTGATTATCAAGAGTCACTCAGAGATGGATTAGCCGATTAGGCTGGGGCTGAGTGACCTCATCAGAGGAAGCAGATACAGCCCGAATGCGATGGACCAGGTGATCGGATCGCTGCCACATGCCTGTTACAGCAGCGGCTCAAGGGAATGAAGCTGGGGCATGATGGGTTCTCTGTCTCGCGCTTCGATCCGCCGGTACAGGCCGCCCCGTCTTCTGGGGAGGCTCGGCGGCGCGGGATATGGACTGCTGTTAATCCTTGTTTCCTTGCCGTGCATTATGGGTCTGTGCGGAGTTATAATCTAGAGAAACCGAATTGGGGTGCTCACAAGCACGA
>PUOI01000445.1 GCA_003552765.1 Candidatus Hydrogenedentota bacterium
CATCGTATATCAATTAAATCAGTTATGCGTCTCTTTGCTCACTTAGCGAAGTACCGGCCAGTATAGAGGACTTCTCTACTTCGGGCAAAACACACAGCATAGTACAGAAGTGTTGACACGCAGAGTAAGGTATGTTAATTTGGGTCTATCTGGAGTGGAACACGGCGCGAGATTTTGGAGGAGATGGCCCGCGGCAAGAGAGGGCTCGCCCCCCGCAGCGAACCAAGCAGGTGCGGACGGTAACGCAAAGGTAAACCCAGATTCAGTAGACCCAGACTCAATGGAAATCGAGATTGACTAAGGAGACACAACCTAGACCATGTATACAAGCAGGAAAGCCAGAGGGTTCACCCTCATTGAGTTGTTGGTGGTGATTGCCATCATTGGTATCCTGGCGGCGATTCTGCTGCCGGCCCTGGCCCGGGCGCGCGAGGCGGCGCGGCGCGCAAGCTGCGCGAACAACCTGCGCCAGTTCGGCCAGATCTTCGCGATGTACGCCAACGAGAGCCAGGGCGAGATGTATCCCCGGGGCCAGAACGTGAATATTCAGTGGTCCAGTAACGCGGGCTTCGCGGGGGAGGCCATGTACCCGGATTACTGGACGGACATCAACATCAAGGTGTGTCCGTCGGATCCCCGGACGTTCATGAGCGACATGACGGGGTTTGACGAGGACCTAGGACAGCAGTTCCAAGAGATAACCCAATACCAACAGCAACAAGGCATCTCCAATGAACCGGCCTGTGAGCGGGTCAGGGCGGCGTATTTGTCCACGGCGGTCTCGTATCTGTACGTGGGGTACGCCACGCGCACGATATCGCAGCTGGTCGATGTCCTCAACTACTGGGCCTGGTATCCGCACTGGACGGATTTCGCCGGCACAGTTGTTGACGACGCAGATACGGTTCAGGCTTGCGGAGCGCCGGGAGAATGGCCGCGGGTAGAGACCTTCGAGGACCGCGGGCTTTCGGACTTCAACATAGGCGAAGGCCCGGATGGACGCATTCCCATCGGAGTCGGCGGTCATGTGGAGATCCACACGGACCAGTACTACTTGGACGATGACGGCTCGTATCTGCCAAGCACGTATTCCCGCTTGCGCGACGGGATCGAGCGGTTTTTCATCACGGATATCAACAATCCGGGTGCGGGCGCCGAGGCGCAAAGCAGCATCGCCGTGATGTTCGACACGTGGAGCACGGGCGGCCAGTCCGAGTTTCAAGGCGAGGTGTGGGGCGAGGGCGATCCGGGCATGACGAACTTCAACCACACGCCCGGCGGCAGCAATGTGCTCTTCATGGACGGTCATGTGGAGTTCATTCGTTTTGACGAAGCATACCCCATTCAATGGCTTCAGCCGGAAGAAGAGTATCCCAACGTGATGGGCACGCAGGCGCATAACCTGTTGCCGTTCATCGCGGGCTTCGGATGATCCGCCCCTCTCTGTTAGGAACGCCGGGGCGGGCGTTCCCTCTTGCGAACGTCCGCCCCGTTTCAAGGTTAACCGGCATAGTGTGGTTGCAACCACGGAACACAATTGGGAAGGAGTAGAGCAATGAAGAAGAGATGCAGGATTAGCACGATTGCCGCGGCAGGGTTGAGCGTGGCGTTTGCCCTGGGCATGGCGTTTGGGGCGGGTGCGCAACCCGACGAGGGCGAATGGCTCGAGGTGGTCACCACGTTTGCTGATGATACGTGGAGCGTGGATTCACCGGAAGGCTTCGAGATTATCGGCACCGACAGCAGCTGGGGCGATAGCCCGGCGAACTATATTCAGGCCGCCTTTGACCAGGACTTCGAGACGTTTTTCGATGCGCCCACGGGTGATCCGGCCTGGCTAGGGTTGGACCTCGGGCCTGGGCTGGGCAGGAGGATCACGGGCATTCGGTATGCGCCGCGTGACGGCCACGAAGACCGCGGTGTGGGGGCCACGATTCAAGGCGCCAACGAAGCGGACCTCGGCGACGCCGAGGTGCTGCTAACCCTCGAAGAGGAGCAATCCTCCGGTGAGTGGAGCACGTTCAATATCGATCACGATGACTACTTCCGCTACGTGTTCTACGAAGGCCCGGACGATGCCCACACGGATATCTCGGGCATCGAGTTCTACGGCGAAGAGCCGCCCCCGCTGGTGGTGACCACGCCGGACGAATTGGTGACCGTGGGCGAAGGCGCCGACGTTACGCTCGGTCCCGTGGAAGTCCACGATGAGTGGGCGGACGAGGCGGAAATCGAGTGGTACTATGCGATGGGCACGGGCGATGAAGAGCTTCTTGGCACGGGGACCACATGGCAGATCAGCGATACGTCGTCCGATGACGAGGGGATCTACACCGCCGTGGTGAGTCATCCCATGTTCGAGGATGACGAAGAGTTCGAGGTTGAACTCGTCGTGAGCATTGTCACGAGCCCCCCCGAGGATCAGGAGGAACTTCTCGGCAGTGATGCCCTGTTCAGCGTAACGGCCATTGATGGCGCGACGTTTGAATGGTTCTTCGAGGGTGAATCCATTAGCGAGCAACGGATCCTGGTTATCGAGGACATCACCGTGGACGACTATGGCACGTACACGGTCGAGGTTCGGCATGAAGACTACACGGACGAGGAATGGCAAGCCGAACTCAGGGCGCCCGATCTCGTTGAGATAGCGCCTGACCCCGTGGTGGGTGTACGGGAAGGCGAGGAGGTGACGCTTGGACCAGCGCTGGTGTACTCCGACTTTGAAGCCGACGCCACCTATTCGTGGATATTCGAGGGCACGGAAGTCAGCACGGATCCCGAGCACGTCATCACGGATGTGGCCCGCGAGGATGAAGGCGTTTACACGCTAACCGTGGGTCATCCCAGTTTCCCGTTCGACGAGGAGTTCGAGGTTGAAGTGTTGATTCCCCCGTTCGCCCCGGCGGCCGGCGGTCTTGGCTTGGGCGTGTTGGCGGGCGCGTTCGCTCTGCTCGGCGGCGCCTACGGCATCCGGCGGATGCGGAAGTAACGCCTAACCTGCCCGATAGGCAGCGTTTATGGAAGTGAGAGATAACCCGCTGGGCCAAGGACTTCGCCTTGGCCCGGCGGGTTCCATGATTGCGGCGGGAGCTGGGCGGCGGGCGCGGGCGGGAAAGGTGCTACACGCCACAGTCGGTACACTAGTACTTCGTCAGCCCTTAATTTGTGGATACCCCGGTTGCGTTGGACGTAGCCTAACATGCTGTCAAAATCAAATCCATCCCGGAGGGATGATAGCTGGTAGCCGGGGGTTGAGACCGCGTGCGATAGCATGCGGGCGATACCCCCGGAGTCAGAACCCCACCCATCGACCCCTTTAGGGGTCGCAGAATCTTTGTGAACGTGGCGGCTGCGACTCCTGCCGACGAGTTTTTGGAACATGCGTTAGGTATCAGAGCGCCCCTACCGTCATCCCCTCGAAAGCGGGGATCCAAATCCCAAGGGCAGCACGCACCCTGTGGATCCCCGCTTTCGAGGGTTTGACGGTAGGGGCTGGGGCATCTTCAGAATTGTCGGTAGCCTCTGTTCTTGGCGGTGACGTAGCACGGGCTTCCAGCTCGTGATTCATGGCCTGGAAGGCCATGCCACCTCTTGGCGCGTTCACTTCGGCGGTCAACAGGTTTGCTCCACTAGTGCCTCTTCAGGCCGTAATTTGTTGACAATGCGGCGTTGCGTCCCACGATTGGCTCCGGTTGGAATTCACATGGAACGCTGCACCCTTGTCTCCACGCGTGGGTGAATACCTTAACGAACCCAGAGGGGTCACAGATAGTAGCCTGGGGTTGAAGCGCGCGCAGCGCGCGATACCCCAGGATCGCAAGCCCAGTCCGACGACCCCGGTAGGGGTCGCAGAACTTTTGTGCATGCAGCTGCTGCGACCCCTAAAGGGGTCGATGGGTGGTGGGGCTTTGGTTTCCGGGGGTATCGCCCGCGGCCTCAACCCCCGGCTACCAGCTGTCATCCCTACGGGATGGATTTGATGCATGGCAGGCTAAGTCAGACGTAACCGGGGTATCCACAAATTGAGGGTTGAGAAGGTACTGGTAACAGCTCACGAAAGCGTGTGAGGCGCTGAAAGCGCTTGAGCAAGCCGCCTGGGACAAGCTAAGCGCAGCCCCAGGGTAGGATGTCCTCCCGCATGTCCGTCCTGAAGGGACGGAACAAACGCTCGGTTCGGTCCCTTTAGGACCGTTCGTAAGGAGCGTGTTACGTGGGGCTGCGCTACGCTTGCGCCACGCTACTTGCTATCGCGCCTCCGGCGCGTCTTCGGCTCACCACCCTGCGTCAAGCGCACTTTATCTGAGCCGTTCCCATGAAATCCGCGCATTTCCCAAGCGCCCCACCTGCATGCATGATAACAACCCACACCAATCGTCAGGCCCGAGCTACGAGCTATGGGGCGGCGATTAGCGTTAGCCAGCGGATGGCTCCGCGGCGTCCTCGTAGGCTTCGCCTTCGTGGAGGTGGATGTTGCGGTGGGCTTGTGTAGCGAGGGATGCCTCGTGGGTCACGAGCACCAGCGTGAGGCCTTCTTCGGTGTTGAGTTTCCAGAGGAGTTCAATGATCCCCTCGCCCGTGCGTTCGTCAAGGTTGCCGGTGGGCTCATCGGCCAACACCACGGACGGCCGATTGAACAGCGCCCGGCCGATAGCCACCCGCTGCTGCTCGCCGCCGCTGAGTTGGCCCGGTTTGTGTTCCAGCCGGTCGGATAGCCCCACGAGGTCAAGGAGATACTCCGCCCGTTCCCGGCATTCGCGCCGGGCATATCCTTGGGCCAACGCCGGCATCATGAGGTTCTCTATAGCGGTGAACTCGGGCAGAAGGTGGTAGAACTGGAAGACGAAGCCGATCTCCTTGCCGCGAATGTGGTTGATCGCCTGCCGTCCCAAACTGCTCAGCGCCTTGCCGCGGAACAGCACCTCGCCGCTGGTGGGCCGGTCGAGCGTGCCGATGATGTGCAGCAGGGTGCTTTTCCCTACGCCCGACGGCCCCACGATGGTGACGATTTCCTTGTCGTGGACCTCCAGATTGATCCCCTGGAGGATGTGCAGTTCGCGTTCGCCATCGACGAAGCTCTTGCACACGTTGCGGCATTCGATGGTCTTATTCATAGCGCAAGGCGTCCACGGGGTCGAGCCGGGCGGCGCTCCACGCCGGATACAGGGTGGAGAGGAAGGTCAGCGCCACGGCGGCGATGGTGATCCAGGCGATGTCGCCCCATATGATCGAGACGGGGATCCGGTCGAAGTAGTAGATTTGGCTGCTGAAGATGTCTACCCCGAGGATGAAAGCGACAAACTCGGCGATGGGATTCAGGTTGTGGGCGATGAGAATGCCCGCGCCCAGGCCGACGAGGGTGCCGCTTACCCCGATCAACAAGCCCTCGATGATGAAGAGCTTGAGCACGCCCCGGCTGCTCAAGCCAATGGTGCGCAGGATGCCGATGTCGCGCCGTTTCTCCATGACCACCATGATGAGGGTGCTCGTTATGTTGAAGGCGGCCACCAGAATGATGAACACCAGGATGATGAACATCACCACCTTCTCTTGCTGCAAGGCCTCGAAAAACGCGCGCTGCCCCTCGTACCAGGTGGTGGTGACGTGGCCGAGTTGCTGTTCGATGCGCTGCCCGACGGGATCGGCGTCGAAGGCGTCCGTAAGGCGCAGGTGGACGGCATCCACGCCGTCGCGGCCCGTGATGAGCTGAGCCGTGGGGATATCCACGAAGGCGTAGAGCGTATCGAAGTCCGACATCTGCGCCTGGGAGATGCCGCTTACGGAGAGCCATAGCGAACGGCCGCGGCCGCCGGGATGGAAGGGCGACACGCTTCGATCGGCGTCCGTGATGACCTCGATGTCCGTCCCGAGGCGGGCGCCGAGCCGGTTCGCCAAGAGATAGCCGAGCACGATCTCCCTCTCCTCCGGAAGCTCCCCGGTCCCGTGTGTGCGGCCCCGCTGCCGGGTGAGGTTCTCCGCGAGCTGGGTGACCTCTTGTTCACGCTCGGGATCCACGCCCACGATGAACGCGCCTGTGGCGCCACCCTCGCCAAACGCCGTGCGGGCTCGGAGCAGGGCCTCCGCCTGTATGATGGGGCCCGCCGCCACGACTTCGGGGTTGGCCGCCTTCACTTCCTCGATGAAGCCTTCCACGTCGTGGATCTGGCCGAACCGCTGCTCCACGGTGAGGTGGGCTCGATTGCCGATGATGGTGGCCCGCAGGGCGTCGTCAAAGCCAGACATCACGCTCATCACCACGATAAGCGTCATCACCCCCACCGTCACGCCCAGAACGGAAATGACGGTGATCAGACTGACGAAACGGTTCTTTCGCTTGCCCCGCAAATAGCGCAGGGCCACAAAGGATTCAAAACGCATGGAGTTCTCGCACGTCGATCACCGGCCGCGCAACTGCGGGAACAGGATGACTTCGCGTATGGAAGCTGAATTGGTCACGAGCATGGCGAGGCGGTCGATGCCAACGCCCAGGCCCGCCGTGGGGGGCATGCCGGCTTCGAGGGCCATGATAAAGTCCTCG
>PUOI01000336.1 GCA_003552765.1 Candidatus Hydrogenedentota bacterium
CGTCTTGGAGCGCGCGCTTGACGGCGGCGAACAGATCGCCTTGATAATACTTGCGGATAAGGTGCGCGATGGTTTCCGTGTCGGTTTGGCTCCGGAAGGTCACGCCATCGGCTTCGAGCTGCGCCCGGATTTCTTGGTAATTCTCGATGATCCCATTGTGGACCACCGCAATATCCATGTCCTGGTCAAAATGGGGATGAGAATTGGCCTCGCTTGGCGCGCCATGCGTGGCCCAGCGCGTGTGGCCGATGCCCAGCTTTCCGCCCAGGGGTTGGGCCTCAAGCTTCTCATCAAGCACCTTGAGCTTGCCCAAGCTCTTGATGCAATCCAGGCGTCCATCGTTCACCACGGCGACGCCCGCTGAATCGTATCCCCGGTACTCCAACCGGTGCAACCCGGTCATAATCACATCAACCGGGTTCTTGTCCCCGATATACCCTACAATTCCACACATGCAGCCTCTTCCTTATCTTGGTTGAGTTCGTTTCATTGGAAAGGTCCGCGGCGGTTCCCGGTGTTCGATTCCCCCAAGGCCCGAATACGTTCACGCGAGACGAAAAACGGAATGCGTCCCAGCCTACAGCATGGATCCCGCCACGGGATGCGATACATTCGCGGTGAGAGACACAAGGACGCGTCGAAGGGGAAGCCGCCAGCAGATGCGCGAAGCATACCAGAACGGCCGTGCAAAACGCAATTCTGCGAATCAAGCGATGTGAGTTTTTCGCGGAAGCGAAGCCCCCTTTGCCGCCCCGGCGTAAGCCCGCCGGCCGTTACCGAAACTCTCTGTCCTACGTTGGACACGTCTGCATCGTTTCTTGTACTGTAAAGGCGTAATTTGACCTGAAGTGCAGCCCGGTTCGCCGCGGGCGTCGAAACAAAGAGCCAGCCCCCGGAGAAATGAAGGCCCGCTCTCTTCGTGTTAGGGGAAATACCCTTCCGGACGTTTTGGGTCAGTAACCGTGAAAGGATTCCATTAGTATGTCCCAGCTTTTTGCAAGCTTGTTCACTCCATTCCGCCGCCGCGCCGCCGTGGTTGCCGGCGCGGCCTTGTTCATGGCGTTTGCCGCGGCGCCGGGGCTACCCGTGGCGAGCGCGGATACGCCTGTTCCCGAGGACACGCCGTTGTCGTTGCGGAGAACGGTTGAGGAGGCGGTGGACAACGTCAAACCGGCCCTTGTCCGCATTCAGGCCGTGACCATCCGCTACCGAGATGGACGGGCGCAACGTTTCCTGAGTTCCGGCAGCGGCGTCATTGTGTCTCCCGAGGGCCATGTGGTGACGAACCATCACGTCGCGGCCCACGCGGCGCGCCTCACATGCACGCTCACCACGAAGGAGGAACTGGACGCCACCCTCGTCGGCACGGACCCCATGACGGATATCGCGGTCCTGAAGCTGGAAAACGAGGACGGGCGCGAGTTTCCCTATGCCGAGTTCGGAGACTCCAGCGCGATGAGGGTTGGGGATGAGGTCTTGGCCATGGGCAGCCCAATGGCCCTATCCCAATCGGTCACGCTTGGGATCATCAGCAATACCGAGATGATTATCCCCCGTATAGCGCGCGGCGAACTTACGTTGGACGGCGAAAACGTCGGCGCGTTGGTGCGCTGGATTGGCCACGACGCCGAGATCCACCGCGGAAACTCGGGCGGTCCGCTTGTCAATCTGGATGGGGAGATCATCGGCATCAACGAAATCCAGATGGCCTTGGGCGGCGCCATTCCCGGCAACCTCGCCAAGGAAGTGGCCGATGAGCTTATCGAGCGCGGCGAGGTCAAGCGCTCATGGCTGGGCATTCAAGTGCAGCCTCTGCTTCGGCATGGTCCCCACGAAACCGGCGTCCTCATCAGCGGCGCCTTCAAGGACTCCCCGGCGGAAGAGGCCGGGTTCCAGTCAGGGGATGTGCTTATCGAATTGGCCGGGGAATCCGTTGAGGTGCGCTTCGATGAGGAAATCCCGCTGTTCAACCAGCTCGCTGCCGACCTGCCTATTGGCGAGCAGGTGACGGCCGTCGTAATCCGCGGCGAAGAAGAAGTCGAACTCGAGATCACCCCAACGGAACGCGAACCCGCCCGCCCCGAGCAGCGAGAGCTTCGGGCTTGGGGACTTACGGGCCGCGACATCTCTTACATCATGGCCCGTGAGCTGCAACGGGATCACCAGGACGGAGTGTTCGTCACCTCGGTTCGTTCGGGAGGCCCCGCCGGCGAAGCGCAACCCTCGTTGTCGAGCGATGACATCATCATTGCGGTGAATCGCGTCTCTGTCGATAACCTCGAGGAATTGGTCAACATCACCAACATGATCATGGAGGATTCCGAGGAGACCGCCGAGGCGCTGGTGAACTTTGAACGCAACGGAGAGGAACACCTCACCGTGGTTGAACTCGGCGAGCGGGTAATCGATCAACCCGGCCGGGAAGTGCGCCGCGCATGGTTGCCCGTCGAGACGCAGGTTCTCACGCGGCGCATTCGCGAGCAGTTGGACCGGCCAGACCTCAGCGGGTTCCGGATCACGCGCGTGCTTCCCGAAACCACGGCCGAAGAGGCGGGCCTTGAGATTGGAGACATGATTCTCGCGGTGGATGAGCAGCGCCTAACCGCCACCCAGCCCGAGGATTACGAGGAGCTGCCTTCCTTGATCAGGCAATACCGGGAAGGCGACGAAGTAGAGCTTACCGTGTTGCGCGATGAAGAAGAGGTCACCGTAACGGCGGAGTTGCAGCTCTCCCCGCGTCCCGCGCGTGAGATGATGCGGTATGAAGATCCAAACTTTGAGTTCACGGTGCGCGACATCACCTACATGGATCGGGTCGGCCGGAATTGGGATCTTGATCAGGATGGCGTTTTGGTCGAAGAGGTCCGCTCCGGAAGCTGGGCCGATCTCGGCGACCTGAGCACGCGCGACCTCATCGTGAATGTGAATGACGAACCGATTGCGGACGTTGAAGACCTCCAGCAAGTCATGGAAAACATCGAAGCAGAAGAGTCCGAGACGGTAATCATCCAGGTGCGGCGCGGTATTGGCATGAGGTTCCTGGAAATCGAACCCCAATGGGAAGAGGAGGCGGTTTGACGCCGCCCCTCCTCCAACAGGAAAGGAAACAAATGATGCGGGCGATAGTGTATGTAATGCTGGCGGGTCTGTGCATGGTCTTCGCCATGCCCGTTCACGCCGCGAGCGTGTCGGAAGCCGGGCGCGCCTTGATGGAAGAAAAGCAAGAAACGGTGGTCACCTTGAGGCTGGTGATCGAGGAAAGCCTGAGCATGCCCGGGAGTAGCGGCGAAAGCACCGAAACGACTTCCGAGGCGCGCGGCGCCGTGATTTCGGCGAATGGCTTGATTGTGATGTCCCTGTCGGAAACCGATCCCAGTTCCGTACTTGAAGGCATGGGCGGCATGATGGGACAGGATATCCGCATTGACACCGAACTCCAGGACGTCACGATCATCCAGCCCGATGGCAGCGAGGTAGATGGCCGGATGGTGCTGCGGGACCCGGACTTCGACCTTGCCTTCATTGAGCCAGCCGAGGCCTACGAGGAAGACCAGAAATATATCGACCTGAACACCGGGGCAGAGTTGGAACTGCTGGATCAGGTCATCATCCTCAACCGGCTCGGGCGTATTGCGGGCCGGAACTATGCCGCGTCGGTGAGGCGCGTCGAATCCATCGTCGAGCATCCCCGCAAGTTCTATGTGCCTTCCACCGGCGACGGCGGCTCCATGGCGCTGGGAAGCCCTGTATTCAATGTGGACGGCGAGTTTGTCGGGATTCTGGTGCTTCGCTCCAGGGGCGGAGGAGGCGGTTTCGCCGGCGCGTCCATGCGCGACAACATTCTGCCGATCATACTGCCTGCCGCTGACATCTTGGAAGCGGCCCAGCAAGCCGAGGGGTTTGAAGACAACGATGACTGACATGGCGGCCCCGGCATGCCCCGCCGGCAGGGGCGCCTAAACCGTAGTTCCGGCCTGAAGGTTGGGTTTAAGTTGTTATCACACACGGACTTGGGGTGTCTAGGATATGCATGGTTCATGGGAACAGCTCAGGTAAGAAGCGCTTGACGTCGAGTGGTGGGCGAAAGACGCGCCGGAGGCGCGATAGCAAGTAGCGTGGGGCAAGCGAAGCGCAGCCCCACGTAAGAGGCTCCCTACGAATCGGTCCTGAAGGGACCGAACCGGCCACCGCCCCTTTGTCCCGTCCCTTCAGGACGGACATGCGGGGGGGGACACGTCCACCCTGGGGCTGCGCTTCGCTTGCCCCAGGCTACTTCCTTAAGCGCTTTCAGCGCCTCATACGCTATCGGCTGAGCTGTGACTACGTAGCATGAGGCGCCATGCGGGTCAAGCCTGAAATACGCTGGTCCATGGGAACATCACGCATTTATCGCGTGCATTAAGTCCTTGACACACAAGAGTTTACGGCGAAAAATCGCTTGGAACTACGGGTTAAACCCCGCTGACTCAACAGCAGACAACGTTCAAAGTAGAAGCGGCTTCCAGCCGCTTGAGTAACGGCGGTCCTTCCGGCGCGATGGGCGCTATCGCGCGGAAGGGCCGTCTCGTTTTCGTGCGGCGGAATACCGGGGCTGGCGAAGGCGTTTGCTACAGCAACGCGCCGGGGACAAACCTTTGGCGCCCTCTGGGACGGGGAAGAGCGTACGGCGGAGGGACGTCAGCCGGGCCATCGGAGACAAGGGAAGCCAGCCGCGTCCCTTGTGTATAATGTCTTCAGTTCTGGCGGGGAGACAACCTGCCCAACAAACGGGGAGCCAGTGTGGCGGACGAATTGCCGTTGGCGGGACATACCGCCTTGATTACTGGAGGCGCCAAGCGGTTGGGGCGCGTGGTCACGGAAGCGCTCGCCGGCGCCGGCGCGGATGTGTGCATCCATTACGGCCGCTCGGCGGACGATGCCGCGGAACTGGCCGGGCGTGTGCGCGGCTGGGGACGCCGGGCTTGGGCTGTGCAATGCGATCTCGCGGACAGCGAGGAGGTGGCCCGTCTCCTGCCGCGCGCGATGGAGGAGGCGGGCGATATCGACATCCTGATAAACAACGCCTCCATCTTCCCGGAGTCCACGCTGATGGACTTCACGGAGAACGATCTGCGCGAGAACATCAACGTCAACGCGCTGGCCCCGCTCCTCCTGGGCCGGGCTTTCGCCGGACGCGGGCAAGCGGGACACATCATCAACTTCCTGGACACGCGCATCGTCTCGTATGACAAGGCCCATGCGGCATATCATCTCAGCAAGCGGATGCTGTTCACGCTGACGCGGATGATGGCGCTTGAGTTCGCGCCCGCCATCCGGGTCAACGCGATTGCCCCCGGGTTGATCCTTCCGCCCGAGGGGAAGACGGAGGCGTATCTTGAACAATACGCCCACACCAATCCCATGCAGACGTATGGAAACCCGAAAGATATCGCCGGTACCGTGTTGTTTCTGCTCACAACCGGTTTCATCACAGGCCAGACCATCTATGTCGATGGCGGACGGCATATGAAGGGAGCGACCTATGGCTGAGCCTCTTCTCGACACGATTCGCATCCGGGGTCTGCTCATCCGCTGCATCGTGGGCGTGTATGAGGAAGAACGAACCAAGAGACAAGACGTCATCCTGGACATCGCGCTGCACGCCGATCTGCGAAGGGCGTGTGAAAGCGACCGCATCGAAGACACGGTGGATTACAAGAGCGTGAAGAAGGCCGTGTTCCACTTGGTCGAGAACTCCTCGTTCTTCTTGATCGAGCGTCTCGCGGAAGCGGTCGCGCAATGCTGTCTCGAACAGAGCCCCATCGTGCAGTGCGTGGAAGTCCAAGTCGAAAAGCCCGGTGCGTTGCGTTTCGCGCAAACCGTGTCGGTGGAGATCGTAAGGGAAAGGAATGAACCCGGCTGAGGCGGAGATCCGGGTGTGCGTGGCGGTGGGCTCGAACATTGAGCCCTTGGAACACATCTCCGCCGCGCTCGAACGCTTGGCTGCGGAGCATCCCATCGAGGGGCTGTCCGCCTTTTACTGGTGTCCAGCGGTTGAGCGCGCCGGGCAGCCGCCGTTTCTGAACGGCGCGTGTTGTTTCCGGACAACCAAGCCGCCCCGGGAGCTGAAGTTCGGTCTGTTGCGCTTTATTGAAGAGGCCGAGGGCCGCGTGCGGACCGCCGACCGCCATGCTCCGCGTTCGCTCGACCTGGATATTGCATTGTACGGGGACTGGGTGGTCGATGAGCAAGGGCTCACCATTCCCGACCCCGAGATCCGCACTCGAAGCTTTCTAGCGGTTCCCATAGCTGAGGCCTGGCCGGGCGTCACGTTGCCCGACACAGGCGAGCCGGTGCGCCAGGTGGCCGCCGCCTTGGATGCCTCAAACCTGGAGCGGGATTCAGCCTTTACCCAACAAATGCAGCAAAGGTTTCTTGCATGAACACGGAACGCGTCGCAGAGTTGATACACAGCCTTCTTATTGAATTGGGCGAGGACCCCAACCGCGAGGGATTGGCCCGCAC
>PUOI01000362.1 GCA_003552765.1 Candidatus Hydrogenedentota bacterium
CGCTTCAATAAGCATTCGTTGTACTTGCAGCACATCAAGGTGGGTTATCAATCCGACTTCGTAGCGGTCTTACTCGATTTGGAGTTCTTCTTCGCGGCTTTCCACCGCCAGCTCGCTCGCCTCGATGCTCTGCCATTCAGCCTGGACATCATTGAGGGCTTGCCGCACTTCGGTGCGCGCCTGTTGTCCCTCGTCCACCAACCGGCGCATGGTTTGCTGGGAAGCGAGTTCGGCCCGCCGATGGCGCGCCCTCTCCGCGCGACTCAGTAAGGGGACGTTGAATTCGAACCCCACATTGTAGTCATAGTAGCGCGTCTCACCGAGATGCCGGAATCCTCCTCCAAGATCATCTCCTAGACTCGTCAATCCGTATTCAGCAAAAAGATCCAATTCTGGGAGCATCGCATTGCGCGCGGCAAGCACATCGAGATCGCGTATCTCCGAATCCAGCATCAGCTGCCGCAGATCCGGACGGTAATGCTGGGCCAGCTGCTCGCTTTCGAGCCGGTCTACATCCACTCGTTGGACCTCGGGCTTGTCTTCAGGTTTCAAAGTCCATTCCCATCCCGTTTCCTCGGGGGCATTCATCAGCCGCAGCAGGCCAATGGTCGCGTTGCGGACCTCCCCGCGCGCCCGGTGCAGCTCCGCTTCGCGCGAGGCCTTTTCGGCGCGGGCAGACAGAACCGCTCCTTCAACGGCCCGGCCCACTTCCACGAGGTCCTTAGCGCGCTGCAATTGTTCGTCCGCAAGCTCCACCGCGAACTCGCGGATGGCGAGCACCTCTTGCGCGAGCGCCAGGCCCCAGTACGCTTGCTCAACGCGGGATATGAATTCCAAGAGGAACTCTTCAAGCTCAAAGGCGCTCTTGGTTACTTCGTGCTGGGCTTTTCTGAGATCAACGAGATTTACGTCCGTCCCCCGTCCCCGCAGCAGGGCTTGATTGATGCCCACGCTCCAATCGCCATCGTATTCCGTGGGGATGAAGTTGGATTCCGTCCGCGTGAGTCCACCCGACAGAAAGACTGATGTTCCCGTGGGGAAATAGTTCGAGAGACGCAGGTTACCCATGGTCATCTCGGTCTCGAGATAATCTGGCCGGCCGGGGGCCAACTGCTCGGAGAAGAACCCCAAGGCGCCGGACGTGATCTCGCGTTCGAGGTCCACCTCTCGCGGCGGTTGCCCAGCCTGTTGCGCCAAGAAACCAAGGATGCCCGAGGCGGCCGTGCGCGGATCGGAGCCGGGTAGCTGGGTAAGCAGCTCCAGAGCCCCGGCATCTTCACCCGCTCCCGGGACTCCGGCCGCTCCAAATGTAAACTGTTGGACGCCGCCGAGTTGATCGCGTTGTTTGCCGTAGGACGTCGTGCCCATGAGCGATGGATCGAATCGGCCCCGCGCCTCCGGCACGCCTTGAGCCGCTAAGCGCGGTCCGAAGCGGACAACGTCCAGGGTTTGGTTGTTTCTGAGGGCGGTGAGAATGGCCCCGTCCCGCGTGATGCGGATCTCTTCGTCCGGATCCAAGGTGGGCTCCACTTCCACGGGCTCCGTTTCCCTGTCCAGCCGGGGAGCCGGCTCAACCTCGGGCGTTTCAGGCTCAGGAGCCTCGCGATTAACGGGGATGTGGGCGGCGCGCTCTGGAACGCCGCCTACGCCGGCACACCCCGTTACAAGGATGGCCAGCGGCCCGATAATCAGAGCCAGCCTACTCACCCCGGATGTTCGCAATAGGACCGTCAAAACTTGCTCCTCTCTGTGTGGTGGACCGTCCCCTCGTTGGGATTCTGTTTCAGCGTCATGGCGCGGACATGAGTAGTACCGTTGCTTATTCCTTATGTGCTGCAAACCGGCCCGCCAAGCCCTGGAACCACGCGCCGAAGTCGTCCATTACTGTGTACGCGCAAGGGATAACAAACAACGTCAGCAGGGTTGCGCTGAATAAACCGCCGATTACGGCGATGCCCATGGGAGCGCGCATCTCGCCGCCCTCGGCAAACGCCAGCGCCACCGGCGTCATGGCCGCCATCGTGGTAAGGGCCGTCATCAGAATGGGCCGAAGCCGCAACGGCGCAGCCTGTCGAATCGCCTCTTCCCGTTCCATGCCTTCATCTCGCCGCTGGTTGATGAAATCCACCAGTAGGATGGCGTTCTTCGACACAATACCGGTCAGCATGATGAAGCCAATGAAGGCGAGGATATCCAACTGGGATCCCGTCATCAACAGAAAACCGATGCCGCCCACGATAGCCATGGGCAAGGACAAAAGCACCGTAAACGGGTGAATGAACGATTCGAACTGGGAGCCCAGCACCACGTAGATGAGAATGATAGCGATGAACAAGGCTGTCATGAGATAGCCAAAGGATTCCTCCAACATCTCCGCCTCACCTGTTACAGTGGCGGCCCAGGCGGGATCGTCGGGTACGTATTGCTCCCTTAGACCCTCCATGGTCTCCATCCCCTCGCCTAGGGAAACGCCTTCCAAATTGGTGGAAAGGGTAAGGGCGTATTGCCGGCCATAGCGATTGATGCTTTGAGGGCCGACATCTTCTTCAAAATAAATAAGATTTGCCATCTTGATCATTTCAGGCGCCCGATCATTAAGCATTCCGGCAGCGCCGCCGCTAGGATTGCCGCCAGCCCCACCGGCGGCCGCCAGCCCGCCGCCAGCCGCAGGGCTGGAGCTGCGCAGGGCGATGTCAAAGAGTTGGTCAGGCTCCTCTCTCGCTTGTGGCAGCGCTCGCATGCGAATATCATAGCGCCGGCCCGCGTCGTGGAAACTAGCCACGTCTTGGCCGCCGAAGAGGATATTCAAGTTTTCAGAGATCGTGGCGACATCAATGTCTAGGTCGTCGGCTAAATCGCGGTTGATGGCCACCCGGACTTCGGGGGCTTCAAGGCGCAGATCCGTGTCCACGTCAACGTAGCCATCCATTTCACGAAGCGCGGCCGCCATGACCTGCCCCACCTGATCGAGTTCACGAATATCAGGGCCTTGGATAATGTACTCGAGATCGGCCTCCATACCGGGGCCGCCGCCGCCTGCGACAGAAAAGCTGACGCGGCGGGCGTCTGGAAATTCGTCGGCTGCTTGTTCGCGGAGTAGCGTCAGGATCTCTTCAACACCCCTGTCGCGTTGGCGCGCCGGCGTCATTTCGACGAACACTTCTCCTTCGTTCACGCCTTGTCCTTCCCCGCCCAACGTAGCCATGACACGCTCCACCTCGGGAATTTCCAGCACCATGTCTTCGATGCGCCGCATGCCAGCGTCCGTCCGGTGAATGGAAGTACCGGCAGGCCATTCGAAATTGACCACGAACTGCCCCTCATCGGCTTGGGTCATGAAACCTACGTTCGCAAAGGGCACAAGAGCTAGGCCAAAAACAAATACTCCCAAGGCGATCGACAGAGTCACCCAGCGCCTTCTAACCGCCAAGGCCAAGGTGGAGCGGTACGCTTGCTCGACCCCATTGAATGCTCTTTCCAGCGCTAGGAATACCCGCCCATGCTCTTCAGTGTGTTTCAACAAACGCGAACAAAGCATGGGGGTCAGCGTGAGGGCGGCCACCAACGATATCGCCACCGCAATCGCCACCGTGAGCCCAAACTCAAAAAACACTTGGCCGATGATGCCGCCCATGAACGCGACCGGCACGAAAACCGTGATAATAGCGCTGGCCGCGGCAATCACGGCGGCGCCCACCTCGTTGGCGCCCTCGCGGGCGGCCTGCATGGCCGACTTTCCTTCTTGCTCTACATGGCGGAAGATGTTTTCGAGCATCACGACCGCGTCGTCAATCACCAGCCCCATGGCTAGCGCCATGGCCAAGATGGTGATCATATTCACGGTGAATCCAATGAAGTAAATTGCGATAAAGCCGCCCAGTAGCGCCGTTGGGATGGCCATGATACTGATGAAGGACATGCGGAAATTACGCAGGAAAAGGAGTATCACGACCGCGGCCAGGCACGCTCCAAAGAAGAGGTCGAATAGCCCATCCGCGATGGCCCGCTCAATATAGCGAGCATTATCGTTCGTTATGGCAATAGTCATCCCTGTAGGCAGTTCTTCCCGCAACTCCTCCACGGCTTGCCGGACATCGTTCGCCACCGCCACCGTGTTGGCTCCAGTCTGCCGCTGGATGCCCAGACTTACGCTGGGCCGGCGGTTGAACCGGGCGATGCTGCGCAGGTCTTCCAACCCGTCTGTGACAGTGGCTACATCGGAAAGCCGCACGATTTTGCCACCCGCCGACTGAACCACAAGGTTTTCGAGTTCTTCGACGGACTCATACTCCCCTTCCACCTTGATCGCATATTCGGTCTCTGCGCCTTCGATGCGGCCGCCCGGCAGCTCCATGTGTTTGGCCTGGATGGCTCTAGAAACGTCATTGGGTGACATGTTGTACGCTTCAAGCGTGGTGGGATCCAGCCAAATCCGGATTTGCCGCTCGCGGAAGCCCTCCAATTGCGCCGCCCCCACGCCACGCACCGTCTGAAGCCGTTCGCGAACCGTTTCATCGGCATACCTAGCCATCTCTTGGTAATCGCCCTCGCTGCTCAGCGCAACGAACATGATGGGCATGGCGTCAATGTCCAGCTTCCGGACCACGGGCGCCTCGAGATCGCGCGGCAGATCGCGCTGCGCAATGTTTACCTGATCTCGTATTTCCTGAGCGGCCACGTCTACATCGCGTTCAAGGTCAAACTCGATAACCACTTGGGTTCGCCCTTCGCTCGAAAACGAACGTAAACTCTCGATCCCCTCGATCGTGTTGATTTCCCGCTCCAAGATCTCGGCGACATCCCGATCCATCACCTCGGCGTCCGCACCAACAAGCATGGCCGAAACCGTGACCACGGGGATGTCTATCTCGGGCATGAGATCTACCCCCATGTCGCTTAAGGCCATGATGCCAAACAGCAGAATCACCGCCGTAAAAAGAATAGTCGTTACGGGGCGGTTGATGGCGCTTTGTGAAATGAACATGACGAAGACCTCTCGCGTGCGCGATAATGGCTACTGGGATTTGGGCGCGAAACACGCTCCATGGCTGAAAAGCTCGAACATTGCTTCTTCCTCCGCGGGATCGCGCGGAGCATCTTGGTCAAGATAGCCCAAGCGGGCAACGTAGTTACGCAGTATGCCCTCAAAGGCGGCAAGCAGGCAATGAGCGGAAACGTCGCGAAATTCACCCTCCCGGATGCCCGCTTCAAAGTAGTCTTTTAACTGCTCGAGAAACCGCTGATAGCGCGCCGCGAGGTTCTCGTCACCGCACAGCCGGGGTTTGTGCAACGACCCCTCGGTCTCTTGCACCATCAGCCGGAAAAAGGCTTTGTGATCCCAAAACAAGTCAAGACGGGTGAAGAAAATGTTCCGTACCTTTTCCAGCGGCGTCTTTCCTGCGTTGATGGCTTCCCCCAACCGCTTTTCCATGATGTCCGCCTTCTCCCGCAGAAGTTCCAGATAGAGTTGGTCCTTACTGGCAAAGAAGCGATACAGCGTACCCACGGCGAACTCCGCCCGCTGGGCGATGTCCTCCATGCGCGCCTTTTCAAAGCCGTACTCGGAAAAGGCGGCTTCGGCCGCGTCCAGCATTTCCTGGCGGTGACGGGCCGATTCGCGTTCGCGGCGGGATAGGGACTTGCTCTTGGATGTATCGGAGGACATGAGTGAATATCCATTCAGTTTGTGAACTGCCCATATCGTACCTGAATTGGGCGTTCATGTCAAGTGGCAGCCAAGAGGTAGATGAGACGGGATTCTCCCAGAGCCGAGTGGGCCAATTCCCCTTTGGGACACCGAAGGCCCGTCTTGTCCGGCAAAAGAAAAATCCCCCTGCATCTCCTTCCCAGGGGGATGCAGGGGGATCGCGGCAAACCAGGCCAGCTTTACCAGTACGGCCGTTTGTCCTCGTCGAAATCACTGTCGTTCACCCAGCCCGTGGGTGGGGGATCGCCTTCCACGTGTTGCCGGTAGAAGTTGCGCTGGCCTTCGTTGGCGTACGGGTATTGGTCGAAGACGTGGCCCTCGCCGAACATGCGGGGATCGCCTTGTTCCTTGAGCGTGGCGTATAGCTGTTCCTTGAGATCCGCTTTGACGTCCGCGTATTCGGGATCATCGGCGAGATTGTTCACGCAATCGGGGTCCTCCCGAACGTCGAACAACTGTTCGGCGGGCCGCTTGCCGAAGTTCAGCCGCCAATAGTGATGCGCCTCGGGATCCCAGCACGTCTCCAGGACCGCCGTCTTCGTCGGACTGCCATCGCAATTGAGGTAGCCTGTCTCTGGATTGCCCGCGGGCCACCGGTCCGGCTCAAAGTTGCGGACGTACAGCATGCCTTCCCTAATAATACCCCGCGCCGGATACCCCCAATCGAGCGGCCGGCCCACGTCGTGACGCTCCTTTCCAAGCAACAAACCATTGCGTTCCGGCTCCACCTGACCGCTTTGCCCGCTCTCGAGAATCCGCAGAAGCGAGCTTCC